>JAIXSW010000379.1 GCA_027484495.1 Gammaproteobacteria bacterium | reverse complement strand
GCCAGATACCAGTGAATAGCAGTGTCGACCTGCCCCAATCGCTCTGCCTGACGGCCCAGCGCTTCACACAGTTTTTCCCGCGCCAGTTCAGTACGCTCATCGAGCGGTTCGGGCCACTGCGCTGACTGGACCTGCCATTCTTGTAATTGCCCGATGCTGAGCAGACTGTTTTTCCGCGGCAGCGCCTCGCGCAGCGCCGCTTTTAACCGGGCATAGGCATAAGCCGCCTGCGCGGTCGCTACATCCAGAAAACGGGCCTGATATAGCGGTTCACTGCGGTCCGCCGCACCCGCAGGTGCTGCTGTGGCCTTGGCTTCAGTGCGCAGGCCACCGGTCGCCACCACGCCTAAATCCCGTAGCGTAAAGGCGGATAAATCCGTCTCGATGCGGCCAAAAAACAAAAACAATAAATACTGCAAGGCGTCAGTCTGGCGCAGCGCCAGCCAGTCACCGCTTTGCGCCAGCCATGCGGGCTGCAATAACGCGGCGTCGGTCACGGCTTGTTGCAAGGTGGCTTTGTCAGCAGATTTTTTCGGTAATTGCGGCAGTTGGCCTTGTTGCAGCCCCAGCTGCAGTAAATCCCACAGCTGTTGTTTATTGGCTTTCAGTAACCAGTTGGCGAGATCAGCCTCTTGTTCCGGCCGCGCGGCAAAACCGCTTTGCAGCAACATCGTTGCGGCCGCCGGCTGATCGCTGATTTCAGCATACTGCAGGTCCGACAGCGCAAATACGATGCCTTTGCGGCTGAGCATGCGCAGCCACAAGCGCCGGGCGTCCGGCGACAACGCGCGATAATCGCCAATAAATTGCTGCTCCGCCGGCCCCAACAGCCCGGCATATTGCGCTTCCACGCGCGCCAAAAACTCCGCGAAATGGTGCAAATAATAATCCGGTGGCAATACAACAGGCGCAGGCATCAGCACATCCGTTCAGAAAAAACTTGTCTTACTGTAGCAAAATAAATACTGGATAAACAAACAGCATTTAGCAGTCATAGTCGCCAATCTGACAGTCCATCAACAAAAATCAGCGCAACCTTTACCCAATCCTGACAATTCTCCTCGTTGATTTTTTCATCGGCCTTAATTAGAATGAACGTTCACTCTAATTTGGAGATCTTTCTGATGCAGCCTATTCGTCGTCACCAACCGCTGCTGCAAAGCACTTTTACCATGCTTGCCAGCGTGCTGTTTTTAACTGCCTGTGGCCAGCAAGCCCCTGCGGCACATGGCGCAGGCCCTGGCGCCCCACAAGTGGGTGTCGTGACCCTGCAACCGCAGGACGTAACCTTAAGCCGCGAATTACCGGGCCGGGTTCAGGCCGCACAGATCGCAGAGATCCGGCCACAAGTCAGCGGCATCGTGTTGGCGCGGCATTTCACTGAAGGCAGCCGGGTTGCAGCCGGCGCCACTTTGTATCAAATCGATCCGGCACCTTTTACTGCTGCATTGTTAAGCGCGCAAGCGGCCGAAGCCAGGGCCAAAGCCAATATCGCCAGCACGCAGGCCAAAGCCGAACGTTATCGCGAACTGCTGAAAATCAAAGCGGTCAGCCGGCAGGATTTTGATGAAGCCGAAGCGGCTTTTTTACAGGCAAAAGCCGACTTACAAAGCGCCAAAGCTCAGGTCAGCACGGCACAAATTAATCTGAATTACAGCAAAGTGCTGGCGCCTATTGCTGGCCAAATCGGTAAATCGACGGTGACTACTGGCGCTTTAGTCAGTAGCGGCCAAAGCCAGGCACTGGCCACGGTCACGCAATTAGACCCGGTGTTTGTCGACCTGACACAGTCCAGCAGCGAACTGCTGGCGCTGAAGCAAGCACTGGCGAAAGGCGCAATCGGCGCCGCGGCCAGCCAGACCGAAGTCAGCCTGAAACTGGAAGACGGTTCCGTCTATCCCCACAAAGGCACCTTGCAATTCGCGGAAGTGACGGTCAATCCGGATACCGGCTCTGTCACGTTGCGCGCCAGCTTCCCGAATCCGGACCAGCTGCTGCTGCCGGGTATGTATGTCCGCGCCACGGTGCAGGAAGGTCAGCAGGCGAACGCCATGCTGGTGCCGCAACGCGGTGTCAGCCGCAATGCCAAAGGTGAAGCCACGGCGCTGATCGTGGGCAAGGATGGCAAAGTGGAGCCGCGGGTGCTGCAAACCAACCGTACTGTCGGCAGCAATTGGTTAGTCACTGCCGGCTTACAGGCGGGCGATCAGCTGATTGTTGAAGGTCTGCAAAAAATCCGGCCCGGCGCTGTGGTGCAGGCAATACCGTCAACCTCCACTGCTGTCTCTTCTTCTGCAGTTTCTTCTTCTGCAGCCACGGCCAGCAAAGGTTCTGCCCCGGCAGCACCGGCCGCAGCCCGTTAAGCGAGGTTCCTGATGTCGCATTTTTTTATTAACAGACCGATTTTTGCCTGGGCGCTGGCGATCATGGTAATGCTGGCCGGTGTGCTGGCGATCCGTGCCCTGCCGGTCGCCCAGTATCCATCCATTGCGCCGCCGGCCATTAGTGTCAGCGCCAGTTATCCGGGCGCTTCCGCCCGCACGCTGGAAGATACCGTCACGCAAGTGATTGAACAGAAAATGAAAGGGCTGGACGGCCTGATGTATATGTCGTCTACCTCGGAGTCGAGCGGCCAGGTCACACTGACACTGACGTTTAACGCCGAAACCGATCCGGATATTGCGCAGGTCCAGGTTCAAAACAAACTGGCACTGGCGACACCATTATTGCCGCAGGAAGTGCAGCGCCAAGGCGTCACAGTGGCAAAATCAGCCCGTAACTTTCTGATGGTGGTCGGTTTTGTTTCCGAAGACGGCAGCATGACCAACATCGACATCGGCGATTATGTCGCATCGAACGTGCAGGACATTATCTCGCGCGTCGAAGGCGTCGGCGAAGTCCAATTATTCGGTTCGCAATACGCGATGCGGATCTGGCTGGATCCGGCCAAGCTGCAGAATTTCAACCTGACGCCGGCCGATGTCAGTGCCGCTATTGTGGCGCAAAACGCCCAGGTGTCGGCAGGTCAGATTGGCGGTTTACCGGCGATGCAGGGCCAGCAGCTCAATGCGACCGTGACGGCACAAAGCCGGCTGCAAACGCCGGAGCAGTTCCGCAATATTCTGCTGAAAAGCGCTGCCGATGGCAGCGTGGTGCGGCTCAGTGATGTCGCGAACGTCGAGCTTGGCGGTGAAACCTACAACGTCGTCGCGCGCTACAATGGCAAACCAGCCTCAGGCATCGGCATTAAACTGGCGAGTGGCGCCAATGCACTGAATACCGCCGCTGGCGTCAAACAGGCGCTGGCCGATTTAACACCGTTTTTCCCGGCTGGCCTCAAAGCGGTAGTGCCTTACGACACCACGCCTTTTGTCTCGCTGTCGATTGAAAAAGTGGTACACACACTGATTGAAGCCATAGTGCTGGTGTTCTTAGTGATGTATCTGTTTTTACAGAATTTCCGCGCTACGCTGATCCCGACTATCGCGGTGCCTGTGGTGTTGCTCGGTACCTTTGCCATCCTGTATGCCTTTGGCTATTCGATTAACACCTTGACGATGTTTGCCATGGTGCTGGCGATTGGTTTGCTGGTCGACGATGCCATCGTCGTAGTGGAAAACGTCGAGCGCGTGATGACTGAAGAGAAACTGTCAGCGCTGGAAGCAACGCGCAAATCGATGGATGAAATCAAAGGCGCACTGGTCGGTATCGCCATGGTGCTGTCAGCGGTGTTTGTGCCGATGGCATTTTTTGGCGGTTCAACCGGCGTCATCTACCGGCAGTTTTCTATCACGTTGGTGTCTGCCATGGCGTTGTCGGTGCTGGTCGCCCTGGTCTTGACGCCGGCGCTGTGCGCCACTTTGTTAAAACCCAGCCATGTGCATCAGCCCGGCTCGCTGGCCGGCCGGTTCTTCGGCGGCTTTAACCGTGGTTTTGATAAAACCAATCAGGGCACGCAAAGTTTCGTCGGCAAAATGATTGCGCAAAGCAAAAGATACCTGCTGGTGTACGGCCTGATTTTTGGCGGCCTGATCTATATCTTCAGCCAGTTACCTTCGGCGTTTTTACCGGACGAAGACCAGGGCATTTTGTTTAATCAGGTGGTGTTACCGGCTGGCAGCACCACAGAACAAACACTGGGTGTGGTGGAAAAAATGGAGCAACACTTCCTGGTCGATCAACAGGAAGCGGTCAAATCGATTTTCACTGTGGCAGGCTTTAGTTTTGCCGGCTCCGGTCAAAATGCGGCTATCGGCTTTGTGAACCTGAAACACTGGGATGAGCGGCAAAGACCGGATTTATCCGTCGGCGCCGTCGCTGGCAAAGCCATGGGCTATTTCTCCACCATTAAAGAAGCATTTGTGTTTGCCTTCCCGCCGCCAGCGGTGGTGGAGCTCGGCACGGCCAATGGCTTTAACATCTATCTGCAGGACAGAGCAGGCCTGGGTCACGACCAGCTGCTGCAGGCACGTAATATGTTGCTCGGCATGGCCGCCAAAAGTCCGGTACTGGCTGGCGTACGGCCCAATGGCCAGGAAGATACCCCAGAGCTGAAACTCGACATTGATTTAGCCAAAGCCGAAGCGCTGGGGATCAGTCAGGCAGACATCAACAGCACGCTCGCGACCGCCTGGGGCAGCAGCTACGTCAATGATTTTATTGACCGTGGCCGGGTGAAAAAAGTCTTCCTGCAAGGCGCAGCCGACAGCCGGATGGCGCCGGAAGATCTGAATAAATGGTATGTCCGCAATGCCAAAGGTGACATGGTGCCATTCGCCGCCTTTGCCAGCAGCCACTGGAGCTACGGCTCGCCGCGGCTGGAGCGCTACAACGGCTTCTCCGCGATGGAAATTCAGGGCGCGGCGGCACCGGGTTACAGCACGGGTCAGGCGATGGCTGAAATGGAACAGCTGGTGAAACAGCTGCCACCAGGTGTTGGCTTTGAATGGACCGGTATTTCTTATCAGGAACGGCTAAGCGGTGGCCAGGCGCCGCTGCTGTATGCGCTGTCGTTGCTGGTGGTATTCCTTTGTCTGGCAGCGCTGTATGAGAGCTGGTCAGTCCCCGCCGCCGTAATGATGATAGTGCCGCTTGGCGTGTTTGGTGCGGCATTGGCTGCGCTGGTCGGTCAGCTGTCCAACGACATCTACCTGCAGGTCGGGCTATTGACCACTATTGGTCTGGCGTCGAAAAACGCCATCCTGATCGTCGAATTTGCCATCGCCCGGATGGAACAAGGCCTGGGTCTGGTCGACGCGGCGATTGAAGCTGTGCGGTTACGGCTGCGGCCGATCCTGATGACGTCGATGGCTTTTATTTGTGGTGTCTTGCCACTGGCGATTGCCTCAAGCGCAGGCTCTGGTGCGCAAAACGCGCTCGGCATTTCGGTAATTGGCGGCACTTTAGCTTCCAGTATTCTGGCTGTGGTGTTTGTTCCGCTGTTTTTTGTGTTGGTCCGCCGGGTGTTCCCGGCCAAACCTGCCGCTGATACCCGGGGTTAAGGAGTTCGTTATGTTATTGAATCAGAAGCAAACTAAGAACGTCTGCCCGACCGATATCAGGCTGCCAGCGCTTAGTCTTTTGGTGTTGGCGTTGCTGACTGGTTGCTCTCTGGCTCCGGAGCTACCGCAAACATCTCCAGCAGTGCCGACCCAGTATGCGCAAGCGCCGCTCGGAACTCAGCACACCGCCGTACCGACCTGGCAGGCATTTTTTCAGGATCCGCGACTGCAGCAGCTACTCACGCAGGCGCTGGCGCAAAATCAGGATCTGCGTCTGGCTGTGCTGAACGTCGAACGCGTGCGGTCGTTGTATCAAATCACCGACAGCAACCGGTATCCGGCGCTGGACTTGTCAGCCAGTCAAAGCCGGCAACGGCTGCCGGCAGATCTGAGCCAAAACGGCAGCGCATCAATCCAGCAGCAGACCAGTGTGACCGTCGGCAGCAGCTGGGAGCTGGACCTGTTCGGCAAAGTGCGCAATCAATCCGAACAAGCGCTGCAGCAACTGTTTGCCAGCGAAGCGGCACAGCGGGCCGCGACTGTCAGTCTGCTGGCTGAAGTGGCCGGCAGCTGGTACAGCTATGCCAGCAATCTGCAATTGCTGACGCTGGCACAACATAGCGCCGCCAGTTACCAGCAGAGCCTGCAGCTGACCGAGCGTAAAGTCGCGCTGGGCGCGGCATCAGAACTGACGCTGAGCCAGCAGCAAAGCCTGCTGGCAACCAGTCAGGCCGATATGGCGCGGTACCAGCGTCTGTTGCAACGCGACCTGAACGCACTGCAGTTATTGCTGGGTCAGCCGGATGCCGACCTGAGTAGTCTATTGCCAACAGCACAAGACCAGCTGACGCTGCCGGAGCTCGCGGCAGGTAGCCCGTCGCTGCTGTTGACGCAAAGACCGGATATTCAGCAGGCTGAGCATCAGCTCAAAGCGGCCAACGCCAATATCGGTGTGGCGCGGGCGGCGTTTTTCCCGTCGATCAGTCTGACCGCCAATGCCGGGACCGCATCAACTGAACTCAGTGGCTTGTTTAGCGGTGGTAGTGGCAGCTGGAGCTTTGTGCCGAATATCAGCCTGCCGATTTTTAATATGGGCCGCACCCAGGCTAACTTGCAGCTGGCTGAAACAGACCGTACTATCGCGCTCGAAACTTATCAGCAGAAGATCCTGCAGGCATTTCGCGATGTGTCTGATCAACTGACCGACAAAGCCGGTTATCAGGCGCAGTTGAGCGCGCTGCACACGCTGGAACAGAGCAGTTTTCGCAGCAAGCAGCTCAGTCAGGCGCGGTTTGACGCCGGGGCTGACAGCTATTTGCAGCTGCTCGATGCCGAGCGCAGCTGGTATAGTGCGCGGCAACAGCTGACCAGTGCCCGTCTGAGCTATCAACAAGCCCAACTCGGCTTGTACAAAGCGCTCGGCGGTGGCTGGCAAAGCAGCACTGCTGCGGTTGTGGCGCAGTAACCCTATAAGCGGAGGAAGCAAAATGAATACAAAAACCAGGCGGCAAGATCCCATGCTGGCGCAAAGCCGGCGGTTGCAGGTTTTGGACGCGGCTTCAGATTGCTTCCGCCGCCGCGGTTATCATGGTGCCGGCATGGCCGAGATCTCCAAAACCGCCGGCATGAGCCCGGGTCATATCTACAACTATTTCGACAGCAAAGACGCCATCATCGACGCCATTATCCAGCGTGATATGGAAGAGATGTTTTCGGTGTTTAACGGCTTTATGCAGGCAGAAGGGCCGCTGCTGGACGTGATGCTCGATGGCTGTGAAGACGGCGTCGACAAACATCTGGACGTAGAAAAAGCCGCGTTAAAGCTGGAAATGATTTCGGAAGCGGCGCGTAACGACAAAGTGGCGCTGTCACTGCAGGCCACCGACGTTGAAGCGCGCCGGCTGATGAAACAACTGCTGTGCCGTGAAGGTAGCCTGGTGCGTGACCTGTCGGACGAGGAGCTCGACAGCCGGGTCAGCGTGATATTTGCGCTGTTTGGCGGCCTGATGATCCGCCGGGTGCTGAATCCGCAGCTCGACCGTGACACCATTTTGATTGCGTTAAAACCGGTGATGCGCACTTTATTGACACCGTTTTAAGCGGTTCCAGTTGGCTGATGAATGCTGTCTGACATTCAGTCCGGCGCCAATAACACTTCCTGCTCCAAAAAACGTTTGCGCTGTAAAAACGCCTGCGCCAGGCCATACAGCTGATGCTGATCGGCCAGCTCAACCGCCCGCTGTAACTGGGCCTGATTTTTCGGTTCAGCGCGAAATCCATCCAGCCAGGCTGTTAAGTCCGGCGCGACGACAAATTGCACTTTGCTGCCATAACGTTTGCGCAAATGGTCAAATACTTCAAGGCCGGCGCTATCAAAATCAAAAGCACAATAAATCTGCTGATATTGCTCCAGCAAAGGGCTTAACAACGCAGAACCGATCCGGGAACCAGCCGCGAGCGCGACATCACAGCTGGTCAACGCGAAAGACTGCGCCAGCATCCTGCTGCAAAGTGCCAGCACTTGCGGATAACGGAAGAAGTTCTCTTCGTTTTCAATCAGTAACAAGGTTGGTTTTGGCGCGAAGCCAAGGCTCAGTTGTGCTAATCCGTCGCCTGCCGCGCTGCCGGCCGCCAGCACCAGATCCGGTCTTGGGCCGGTACAGGCTTGGTGATACAGCAGCAGGTAACAATGTGAAGTCTGCACCCGGTGTGAGTCGCCCTGCAGGCTGGCTGTCACCCGATCAACGGGCGCTCCGGCACTTTGCAGCAGGGCCTGAAATAACGCGGCATCGGCAATACTGACCTGCCACTTGCCGGCGCCACTGGCTTTGACTTTAAACAGCTCAGTGCGGCGCTGATAATACGCCGGCGGCAGCAGCGCCAATAATTTCTGATAATTAACCGCTTTACCTTGCTGCACATTTTGCAGATATTTCAATAACATCAGTGTGTCTCTGTCGCAAGTAAACAGGCCACAGCACGCTGCCAGCCCGCCAGTAATTCTGCCCGTTGACCGGCGCTTAAATTCGGATAAAACCAGGATTCAGCCCGCACCAAATCTGGCAATGCATCCAGATCGGCATACCAGCCAAGCTGAATACCGCCCAATAAGGCCACACCAAACGCGGTGGTTTCGGTCTGTAAGGGTCGCATCACATTGATATCTAACACGTTTGCCAGAAACTGACAGAACCAGCTGTTGTTGACCATGCCGCCATCCACCTGCAGGCTTAACAAAGCAGCGCCGTCGGCGCGCATCGCTTGCAATAAATCGGCAGTCTGATAGGCCACTGCTTCCAGCACAGCACGGGCCAGCTGGGCTTTGCCGGTGCCGAGCGTTAAGCCGGACCACTGTGCTTTCAGTTCGGGCCGCCAGTACGGTGCGCCGAGACCGGTGAAAGCGGGCACCAGATAAACACCGCCATTGTCAGTCAGACTGGCCGCCAGCGTTTCCGTTTCTGCCGCATCGGCGATCAGGCCGAGTTGATCACGCAGCCATTTCACTGCGGCGCCGGCGACAAAAATCGAGCCTTCCAGTGCATATTGGGTCTGGCCCTGCACGGTACAGGCCACAGTGCTGAGCAGCTGATGTTTGGACTGTAGTAAATGTTCACCAGTGTTCAACAACGCAAAACAGCCGGTGCCATAGGTACTTTTTAAACCGCCGGCCCGCACACAACCCTGACCGATCGCCGCAGCCTGCTGATCTCCAGCCAAGGCCACAATCGGCAACTCGCGGCCAAACCAGTGCACGTCAGTGCGGCCATAGTCGTCGGCGCTTTGCCGGACCTGTGGCAGAATTTGCGCAGGAATATCAAATAGCTCGAGTAATTCAGCGTCCCATTGCAACTGCTGAATGCCAAACAATAAAGTGCGGCTGGCATTGGTGGTATCCGTGGCATGCACGCGGCCACGCGTCAGCCGCCACAGGATAAAACTGTCGACAGTGCCAAACGCCAGCTCCCCCTGCTCTGCCGCCTGACGCAGCGCTGGGTCCTGCAATAACCAGTTCAGCTTCGAGGCGGAAAAATACGGATCCAGACACAAGCCGGTGCGGCTGCTCACCCAGGCCTGATGGCCACGTTGCTGCAGCAGCTGGCAATATTGCAGTGTGCGCCGGTCTTGCCAGACAATCGCCGGCGCCACCACCTCACCACTGTCACGCCGCCATAACAAGGTTGTTTCGCGTTGATTGGTGATGCCAATACCACAGACCTTCAGCTGCAAACTGTCGGCCTGAGCCAGTACTTCGCGACAAACCGTCAGCACCGACAGCCACAGTGCTTCGGCATCCTGCTCAACCCAGCCACTTTGCGGATAATCACAGGCCAGTTCCTGCTGGGCTTGCGCCCGCACCACGCCATTGCGGTCAAATAACATGGCGCGGCTGGACGACGTGCCCTGATCTATAGCCAGGATCACGTCCTGTGTTGATTTGCCGTCTGTCACTCTTTTCACTCCTCAGGTCAGAAGGTTTGCCCTAATGACAGATAAAACCGGTATGGCTGATCGGCTGCTGTCGAGTCAGCCTGACCATAACCCAGGTACAGCGGCCCAAATGGGCTGTCCCAGCCGGCAAAAATACTGCCGGCCCAAATCCAGTCATCGACCTGCACATCGCGCACTGCGCTGAACCGCGACTGCCGCACCAGCCCCCGCTCCAGCGACGTTCCCAGATAAAATGGCGCGTTAAACAGGCTAAGCCGGGACTCTGGCCACTGATACTGATAGACCAGGCTGGCAAACTGAATTTCGGAGCCGAACAAAAAGTTCTTCGGATAACCCGACAGGTTCAGCAAACCGCCCAGCGAAAACTGATCGAGCTCAACCAGATTATTCGGACCATCGACCCGGTCAAACCGCAGCCGGCCGCGTAAAATATGCGACTGCCACTGGCGCGCCGCCTGCGCCTGTAAACCATACGACTGGCTTTGACTGCGCACGGACAGGTAGTCGTCATTCAGCTGCTGCCAGTTGGCGTCAACGCGTACACCACGACTGGGGAAACTGCGACTGTTCAGCGTGTCGTAACTCAGTTGCATATTGGTGCCGCGGCGTAAATATGGCAGACGATCAAACGGCAGTTGTTGCGCCAGGACGGCCGGCAGACGGAAACGCCCGTCCCGACGCTGTAATCCAACCGAGATCTGCAGCGGATCGATCGGCTCCCAGCCCAATGCGGCGCGTAAAGTCAGCTCGCGCTGATTTAATTCACCGCCGGAGCGCCCGGCATCATCTTCCAGGCTAAATACAGTGCGGCTTTGCTCTATCTGCAGCTCGCTATAAAAACCGGACAATCCAAGTGGCCAGTACAAAGTGCTGGCCAGCTGCTTATCGGTGCCGAGCGCCACAACATTTTGCAGTTCAGCACCATAGGCTGATAAGCCGGTCCACAGATGGGACGCCGCCAGCTGATAGTTATGGGTATTTTCAAAATCATCTTCCAGCGCAAAACGGAAGTTCAGATAAGCTGGCCCCCAGCTTTTGGCTTCGGCTTTTAACAGCAGGCGTTGTTTGCCTTCAGCATCCTGCTGCAAAGTGCTGCTGACACGTTCCAGCATGTCCAGGCCGTAGATACGCCGGACGCCTTGCTGCAACGTTTGTAACGACACCGGTTGCTGCAGTGGCAGATTTAACCGCTGCAACAGCAACTGGTCATCCAGCGATGTGTGATTTTCCAGTGCGACACCGGTCAATTCGATCTGCTGTGGCTTGGCCACCCGCTGCTGTTGCCAGGCTGCATACAATGCCGGCTGGCTGAGGCGGCCAAGCGCAGTGCGGGCCGCCGTAACCGCAACCTGCCCGGCGGCGATGGCCTGTGGCATTTTATCAAAATCCAGCGTGCCAACCGTTTTCAGCTGCGGCTGGATCAGCACATCACCGGGCCCCAATAAGGCCATTTGCCGGCTGACCGCTTCCGCCACCAGAAAGTTGGTCAGTTGCTCAGTGATCGCCATCGCGCTGTTTAACTCGTTGCCAGCCAGCAACGGCGAATCAATCGACACGGCAATCACATGCTCGGCGCCTAATGCTTTAGCCACACTGATCGGTAAATTGTTAGCCACACCGCCATCGACCAACAGATGATTTTGCAACATCATCGGCCGCACGACGCCGGGAATGGACATCGATGCCTGGACCGCATGCAACAGATTGCCATGGCTTAGCACCACAGCCTCGCGATTGGTTAAATCGGTGGCAACGGCGCGAAACGGCACTGCCAGCTGGTCAAAACTACTGAGCTCAGGTACCAAGCCGTATGCACGCTGCAACAATCCCGCCATGGCCTGACCATGCAACACGCCTTTGGGCACACGCAGACCTTCCGGACCAACACCTAAATCCAGATTGATTGGAAATTGGTCGCGTTGGTCTTTGCGCCGCGCCGGCACTTCATCCCGTTCCACCCGATCACGAAAACCATCACTCCACGGCAGCTCTAACAACAGCTTTTCAATCTCAGCAGGCGTTTTACCCTGCGCATACAAACCACCAACAAAAGCGCCGATGCTGGTGCCGACAATTAAATCCACCGGGATTTGCTGCGCTTCCAGCTGGCGTAATACCGCCAGATGGGCACCGCCACGCGCACCACCGCCGCCAAGCACCAGCGCCACACAGGGCCGGTGTTGCACTCTGGCACAGGGACTGGCAGCCG
>JAIXSW010000488.1 GCA_027484495.1 Gammaproteobacteria bacterium | reverse complement strand
TAAACTGGGTATGGATTTGCCCGCTGTGCTGACTGCTGCAGCGCAAGCGCAGGTTGATCACATGTTGTGTGTCAGTGTCAGCTTGCAAGAGTATCCGGCGATGGCTGCTCTGGTCAGTGGATACCCGCAAATCTCAGTGTCTTGCGGCGAGCATCCGCTGCATCAACAACTCGAATTCAGTGCCGACCAATTACTGGCACTGTGTCAGTCGGAGCAGGTGGTAGCGGTCGGTGAAACCGGCCTCGACTATTTTTACAGTCCTGATAATAAGCAAACGCAACAAGCCGCTTTTGCTGCGCATATCGCAGTGGCCCGACAGCTGAACAAACCTTTGATTGTGCACACCCGGGATGCCCGTGTGGACACTTTAGCTCTGCTGCGTGGAGAGATGGCGCAGGATTGTGGTGGTGTGTTGCATTGTTTTACCGAGGACTGGGACACGGCAAAAGCGGCATTGGACCTCGGTTTTTATATTTCTTTCTCCGGCATTATGACGTTTCGTAATGCCGACGCACTGCGCGACGTCGTGCGGCAAGTACCACTGGATCGGCTGTTGATAGAAACGGATTCACCTTATTTAGCACCGGTCCCGTATCGTGGCAAAACTAATCAACCTGCTTATGTCGCTGCAGTGGCGAAAGCAATTGCGGAGCTCAAAGCGATCGATTTACCTGCTCTAGGCGCCGCGACCAGTCAAAATTTTTGTCAGCTATTTCCGTTGGCAAAAGTCTGAACAGAATTAACTCCGTTCGGTGCTCTGGCCTTTATCCCGCCATTTGTGATCATTAAAAGAAAAGAAGCCCAGAACCAATCCGCATTGTTCCGGGCTTAGGGGAATGGCTCAAGATTGAGCCGTGCGCTAGAGGGAAAGATGCGTCAAGCTGCATCCGACAGATGGTTCCAGTGTAGCCAACTGCATTTTTTTTGCGCAAAAGGACGCCAGGCATTAATACGTTGAATTAGTAAACAAATTGTTTATTGCCCGCATGTTACACCCAGCTTATCCAGAAGTTATCCCCAACCTTATTCAATAAGCAAAGCGTTATATAAGGGTTAGCGACCTGATTCCCGATCTCTGCCACACAAAATCTTCATTTCATTTGGTTTCTATTGGGAGATTTGTAATTCCTAAATAGTCTATAAAAATATTTATCCAGCCGCAGTTCGGCAGAAATGGAAGAAATTTGTTACAACAGAAAGATAACCGTTCAGCACAAGCTATTGCGTAGCACATCATGGATTGTCGACAATAATACTAATATCCAACTTGACTTTGCCTTAAAAGGCCTTAAAAATGCCGGTTAATGTATTTATGTCGACATATTGCAGGTTTTTGTGCAAAAAGACCCCATTACCGCAGCCGACCGCGTACTGCTCGAGATCCAGCGCGCCATTGTTGCAGGCGAGATCCCAGCCGGCAGTAAAATTTCAGAACCAGAACTGGCCCGACAATTTGATTTAAGCCGCGCACCGCTACGTGAAGCCCTGGCGCGCCTGGAACGCTGTCATCTGATTGAGCGGATCCCAAACGCCGGCGCCCGCGTCGTAAAGCTGACCCCACAAGGCTTAATTTCTTTGTATCAAATCCGTGAGAATCTCGAGGGCATGGCTTGCCGGTTGGCGGCTGAACAAATGTCGGACGATGAAATCGCGCAGATGCAAAGTTTGTTGGATCAACATTTGTCGACGCAGCGTGTGCGTGAAGGTGAAAGTTATTATCAGGAAGCCGGTGATGTCGATTTTCACTACCGCATTATCCAAGCCAGTAAAAATCCATATCTGATCAATATTTTATGTGACGAACTTTATTATTTAGTGCGGATGTACCGGGTACAAATGGGCATGGCCGGGCCACGGGTGTCGCGGGCGTTTGATGAACATAAAGCTATTCTCAATGCAATTGCCAGTCGTGACGGTGAACTGGCTGAACTATTAATGCGTCGGCACATTAGTGCGTCCCGTCGCAACATCGAACTTTATTTACAACAGGGGAACTGAACATGACGCAAAGCGCAGGCTTAAAATTTCGGCAGGCTATTGCAGCGAATCAACCATTGCAGCTGGTCGGTACTATCAATGCTTACACCGCAATGATGGCGGAGCGGGTTGGACACAAAGCGCTGTATTTGTCAGGCGCCGGTGTTGCCAATGCATCTTTTGGTTTGCCGGATTTAGGTATGACGTCACTGAACGATGTTTGCGAAGACATTCGCCGGATCACCGGTGCGACAGACCTGCCATTGCTGGTCGATGCCGATACTGGCTGGGGCGGCGCTTTTAACATTGTCCGCACTGTCCGTGAAATGACTCGCGCCGGAGCTGCCGGTTTTCATATTGAAGATCAGGTCATGCAAAAACGCTGCGGCCACAGACCAAACAAAGAAATAGTGTCGCAGGAAGAGATGGTCGATCGCGTCAAAGCTGCGGTGGATGCCCGGACTGATGCCAACTTTTTTATCATGGCCCGGACTGATGCGCTGCAACAACAGGGCTTAGCCGCCGCCATCGAGCGGGCGCAGGCCTGTGTTGAGGCGGGTGCGGATGCAATTTTTGCAGAAGCAGTCTACACGCTCGAGCAGTATCAGGCGTTCACGCAAGCCTTGTCGGTGCCGGTTTTAGCCAATATCACTGAATTTGGCCAGACTCCGTTGTTTAATACCGCAGAGCTCGCCGGTGTTGGCGTAAAAATGGTGCTGTATCCGTTATCCGCGTTTCGCGCCATGAACAAAGCGGCGCTGAATGTCTACCAGTCCATTCTGGCCAATGGTGACCAGAAAGCGGTGGTGGACAGTATGCAAACGCGGATGGAGCTTTACGATTTCCTGAATTATCACAGTTACGAAGAAAAACTGGATTCCTTATTTGCCCAAGGCAAAAACAAATAACCCGAATTAACTCTGTACCTGGAGAACAGCTTATGTCGACAACTAAACAATTAACCGGCGCAGGTCTTCGCGGCCAAATCGCTGGTAAAACCGCATTATCCACAGTCGGTAAAACCGGTTCAGGCCTGACGTACCGTGGTTATGACGTCAAAGATTTAGCCGCCAAGTGTGAATTTGAAGAAGTTGCCCACCTGATTTTAAAAGGTGAATTACCAACAGTCGCTGAACTTGCGGCCTATAAAGCCAAACTCAAAGCCCTGCGCAGCCTGCCGCAAGCGTTAAAAGAAGTGCTGGAACGTATTCCGGCCAGCGCGCACCCGATGGATGTGATGCGCACCGGCTGCTCAATGCTGGGTAACCTTGAAACTGAACAAAGTTTTGCCGAGCAACAAGACGCAACAGACCGCATGTTAGCAGTCTTCCCTGGTCTGATTAACTACTGGTACAACTACAGCCACCACGGCAAGCGCATTGACGTTGAAACGCCGGCAGATTCGATTGCTGAACAGTTCCTCTGGACTTTGCACGATAAAAAACCAGAGCCATTGCACGTCACTGTGATGCACGCCTCGCTGATCCTGTACGCAGAGCACGAATTTAATGCGTCGACATTTACTGCAAGGGTCTGCGCGTCAACGTTATC
>JAIXSW010000523.1 GCA_027484495.1 Gammaproteobacteria bacterium | reverse complement strand
AGCGTGGTGTATTACCGCGATTTATTGCAGCTGGTGCTCGATCGCACCGCCACAGAATATGGTGCAGCCAGTCTGGAACTGGTGCCGCCACCGCCGCTCGGTGATTACCGTTATTTGTTGATGAAACAGGGTTTTATTGATGTGCATCACTTCGGCACATCGCCGGAGTTAGAGCGTGATCTGTTACCGGTCCGAGTGCCGTTGCTGGCCGGTGGCCTTGGCTGGCGGGGATTTGTGATCCGCAAAGCGGATCGGCTGGCTTTTGCGCAAATCAGTGAGTTTGCCGAGTTAAAGCGGCTGATAGCCTGTCAGGGCGAATTGTGGCCTGACACCGTCATTATGCGGGCTGCCGGTCTGCATGTGATCACCGCGGAGCGGCATGACCAAATGCTGGAAATGTTGCGCCGGGAGCGATGTGATTATTTCCCACGCAGTATTTTTGAAGGCCCGGTTGAGCAAAAATCTTTTCAGTTGCAATACCCGGATCTGGAGTTCAGCAGCAGTGTTTTGCTGCATTACCCCTTTGCCATGTATTTTTTTGTCAAAAAGGACAACATCGCGCTGGCAACCCGGCTGGAAAAAGGCTTGGACCAACTGGCGCAAAGCGGTGAGTTGTTGCGATTTTTACAGCAACATCAAATCGGCCGCCAGGTGTTTCCTTTGAGTCGATTCACAGAGTCACTAGTGTTTCATCTGGACAATCCGTTATTGCCGGCCAACACGCCGCTGCAACAGGCGGCCTATTGGTTCACAATGCCGGCGGTGCAGCGGGAAATCAGCATTGTGCCGCCGCGCTGACAGTGATGCCTTCTGATATACTGCGCGGCTTCGTGCGACAGCTGAGTGCGTGCATCTGCGGCTCAGCCGCTGTCAATTTTCAGGAATAAACCGATGACCCAAGCCGATACTTCTGCCGAGCTGTCTGAATTCATTCAGCAGTTTTGTACCGCGTTTGAACAAAACCAGCTGCTGCGACTGGTGTTATCCCGCTATGAAGGGCCTCAGACCGAACTGCAACGATTGCAGATCCGGCCGATTTTATTAAAAACCGGTACTCAGCTCAGTGTTTTGTTTGAAAACAAAACCTTTGACCAGACGAAAAACCTGTCGTTGCCAGCGCTGCAACCGTTACTGAGCGAATGGATCGGGCCTCAATTTAAAGCCGCGTTGCTGGAATCAAATGGGGTCGAGATCCAGTTGACGATATCGAAAAAAGGCAAAGTGCTGATCAATAAACGCAAGACGAATCCGCAGCAAGACCTGCAGCCACAGCAGCACAACCGCGAAAAACAACGCTGGATTGACCCGCAGGCGCCATTTCTACGTGAGCTTGGTATCAATGGCAGCGATGGCCAAATCGCGCCGACCATGCAGAAAAAATGGAAACAAATCAATAAGTTTATCGAGATTTTTGCCAGAGCGCTGAAAGAGAGTGGTCTGGTACAGCGGCCGGAACTGCAGGTAGCCGATTTTGGCTCTGGCAAAGCTTATCTGACGTTTGCCATTGCCCATTATCTGCAGCAGGTCGGTATTCAGGGGGCAGTGATTGGCGTTGAACTGCGCCAGAGTCTGGTGGATTTGTGTAACACGACGGCCGCGCGGCTGAACCAGAGCGGCATTCGCTTTGAGCAGGGCGATGTGCAACATTATCAGAGTACCGGCCTTGATGTGATGATTGCGTTGCATGCCTGTGATACGGCAACCGACCATGCTATCCATATGGGGATCCGCGCCGGTGCCGCGGTGATCATGTGTTCCCCTTGTTGCCATAAACAGATCCGGCCGCAGATGCACAGCCCGGCAGTGTTGTCTCCGCTGTTGCAACACGGCATTCACCTGGGGCAGGAAGCTGAAATGCTGACGGACGGTATCCGCGCACTGCTGCTGGAAGCGCATGGTTACGACACCCAGGTGTTTGAATTTATCGCGCTGGAACACACCAGTAAAAACAAGATGATCCTGGCAATTAAACGTCAAACCCCGTTGTCGGCAGCCAGCCAGCAGGCGGTGCTGGCGCAGGTGAGTGCCCTGAAGCAGTTTTATGGTGTCAGTGAGCATTGTCTGGAGAGTCTGTTAGGGCCTGCGGCGGCTGCTTCGACCAGCTAACCGGGCGAATGCAGTACACTAGAGTTTTGCAAAGATAGGGAAATAGTCTTGATGAGCGACTTGTTTACGCTGGATTTTAAAGTGCGGGATTATGAGTGTGATATGCAGGGCATCGTCAACAATGCCGTGTATTTTCATTATCTGGAGCATGCCCGTCACGAGTATTTGTTATCGCGCGGTGTTGATTTTGCCGCCCTTGCCCGGGAAAAAATTAACCTGGTGGTGGTCCGCTCCGAAATGGATTACAAAGCATCGCTGCAAAGCGGTGACCAGTTTTTTGTCACAGTGCAATATCAGACCATCTCGAAATTGCGTTTTGGCTTTCGTCAGCAAGTGCTGCGCCGCCAAGATGGCAAACTGATGCTCGATGCGCTGATCACCGGCACAGCCTTAAACGCACAAGGCAAACCCTTTGTGCCGGGCTTTATCAGTCAGTTGGCTGCGGTCGCCGATTAGGTAGGTTAGCTGATGACGATATTCAGACTGCTTTTCTGGTTTTTGTTACTGGGGGCCGTGCTGCCAGCCCGCGCTGCAACAGTGCGCATCTGCGTGCAGAATATCGATTATTACCCGCACTATGATTTCAGCAAGCTGCCCGGTCGTGGTTATGCTGCCGATTTGTTTGCGCTTTTTACCGCAAAAACCGGCGTGAAAATCACCTTGTTGCCGTTGCCGATCAAACGCTTGCAGGATAATCCGGATTGCCAGTTGGTGTATCCGGATAATCCGCAGTGGCACAGTGCCAAAGGGGAGCCGCAGCCACTGTATTTTAGTCAGTCAATCACCGGTATTATCGGCTCTACGGTGGTTCGCCGCGGCGAAGGGCACTTAGAGTTATCTGCCATCCGGGCTATCGCCATTCCGCGCGGGTTTACCCCGGACCACCTGCTGGCGGTGCAGCAGAACTATAGTTTTAATCTGGTTGAAGTTAGTGATGCTACTGCGGCTTTACAAATGCTGTTGAAAAAACGCGTCGATGCAGCCGATGTTGAATGGCATGTCGCCAAGCATTTGAGCAACAAGCTTGGACAGCCGAATGTCCTTGAAATTGGCCGGCTGCTGCCACTCGCTAGTGTCGGCTTTCATTTATCCAGCCGTGATCATGGCGAACTGTTTCGGCGTTTTGATCTGTTTCTGCGGCAATATCAAAGTGAAATCACCCAGCTAAAAGCTCGTTATCAACTGCAAACTGTTGAGCAGCTTAAAATCGATGTCGCGGAACCGCAAATTCCGCTTCCTGCAAAAGAGTGATAGCCACAACGCACCGGTGTGTGCGCAAAAGCATGGTTCCATGCAGCCAGATTAAAAAAGTTCAAACTTTTGCCTGATTATTTTACGAACAGACTTGACTGTTTTTTTGAGATGATCTAAAACGATTAAGTTGAAAGTATTTGACGCATACGATGCAAAATTACTGACGCATAAAAACAACATCCAGCCACACTGAGTATGTTGTTTTTTTGCCAGACAAACTTAAACGATTAAGTTTGGGTTTAAAGTTAAAAAACCAGGCTGCTGACTGCACAGACCGGTAAACAAGTCCGGAAAACAACGTCAGCAGCATCAGCGGCAGCGCAAAACTGTTCAGCCCAGTGCCGCGTACGCAGTGACAGAGTTCAGTAAACACAACACACTTATAAGCAACACAAATCGACAAGGGATAACCAAATGAGAACACAACTATTTAAACCCGCGTTATTGTCACTCGCAGTTTCGTCCGCCATCTGGTCGCTGTCTGCATCAGCGGCAGAACAGCAGACTGCAGCGGCAGAAGCAAAATCAGGCGAAGCCGTTGAAGTGATCGCAGTGCGCGGGATCCGCGGCTCGCTGATCCGTTCTCAGGCGGAAAAAATGGATAATTCATCCATTGTCGAAGCCATCTCGGCAGAAGATATCGGTAAGTTACCGGATTCATCGATTGCTGAATCTTTATCGCGGTTGCCTGGCCTTGCCGGCGAGCGCGTTGGCGGCCGCACCTCCGGCATCTCGGTGCGCGGTTTTAAAGAAGACTTCACCGGTACCTCATTAAACGGCCGTGAACTGATCGGGATCGGCGACAACCGCGGTGTTGAATACGACCTGTATCCATCAGAAATCATGACAGGGGCCACCATCTACAAAACCACAGACGCGACACTGATGGTGCAGGGCATTGGCGGTACTGTCGATTTACGTACCGTCCGTCCGCTGCAGGCCAAAGAGACGCTGACGGTGAACGGCAACTATGAATCGAATAGCCGCGATTCTGACAACCCGGAATTTGATAACAAAGGCAAACGCTACGCGTTGTCTTTTGTCGAGAAATTTGCCGATGATACTTTAGGCCTCGCGGTGGCGCTGGCATCGACTGAATCACCCAACAACCAGCGCAAATATGGCGTCTGGGGTTACAGCGCCAATGCGGCCGGTCAGGTATTGCCAACAGGTTTAGATATTGCGTCGATCAGCACCAAGCTGGAGCGCGATACCATTTCAACCGTGCTGCAGTATCAGCCGAACGACAAACTGAACATTGTGTTTGACGTGCTGGATATCGACTATTCGGATTCAGGCGTGTTGCGCGGTTTTATTGAGCCGTTTTCATCCGCCAATGTGACCGGCAGTGGCACTAGCACTAAAGGCACGCAAGTCGGTGCGAATCCGGTGCTGCGTACCGATCCGCTGAAAAAAGACGGCGATTTGCAGACCTTTGGTCTGAACGTCGAATATCAGCTGAATGATGACTGGCAAGTTGAATTAGACCTCGCCAGCAGCGAATCGAGCAAACGCGATTTACGGGGTGAGTCTTATGCTGGCTTAGCCCGTTCCGGTGCACTGAACTCGTCGCAGTTAGGTTCACGTGAATTCACCATGAGCCCGGACGGTGTGTTCTTCACCAAACTGACCGGTCTTAGCGCTTTCTCTGATGCCAAAGCACTGCAACTGACCGGTCCACAGGTCTGGGGCGGTGGTATGGCGAATATCGCCAGCCAGTTCGCCACGAATGTGAAACAAGCGAACGGCGACCCGTACAGCTACTTCAATGCGCAGGACGGCTTCCTGAACTACGCCGATTTCAGTGAAGAGCTGAAAACCTATCGTTTAGAAGCGGTCGGTAATATTGAACTCAGCATCTTTAACAAATTAACGGTCGGCGTGAATTACTCCGATCGCTTCAAAGACAAAGACAACAAAGGTTTCTTTGCCACAGCCACGTCCTATCCGTTCTCTACTGCTATTCCAGCCAAGTACCTGTACAACGGTCTGGCCGATTTAACCTGGGCAGGCCTGGGTCAGGTCGTTGCCTATGATGGTTTCGCGCCATACAACGACGGCACCTACAAACTGAATGATGCCGGTTTGTTAGAGCCGGATCGTCTGGGTGACACTTATGAGGTCAACGAAGAAGTCACCACAGTGTATTTCAAGTCTGATTTTGAAACGCAATTTGCCGGCTTGCCGGTCACTGGTAACGTCGGCATGCAATATGTCAAAACTGATCAGTCTTCCAGCGGCTTTATTGGTGTAGTGGGTGCCAATTTTGCGGTCTGTGACGATAACAGTGACAAACAAGTGGATGCTGACTGTATCACTGAACAAGGCGACAGCTACAGCCACGTGCTGCCAAGTCTGAACCTGAGTATGGAAGTGTCGGATAATAACTTTGTTCGCTTCGCCGCCAACAAAACCATCAGCCGTGCCCGCATCGACCAGATGAAAGCGTCCGGTTTTGTGAAGTTCGACCAAAACATTGACCTGATCACCATTCCGAACAGCACCGCTGCGGTCGAAACTTATGGCTCGCCATGGTCTAAATTTGCCGGTAACCCGCTGTTAAAACCACTGGAAGCCAACAACTTCGACCTGGCGTTTGAAAGCTACTTCGAAGAGGAAGGTTACCTGTCTGCGACGGTGTTCTATAAAGACTTAGTGAACTGGACCCGTGATGGTAACAAGCTGATTAACTTCACCAATGATGAAACCAACAGTGGCGCCAACTATTTTATCCCTGGCTTCCATGACCGCATCATTGATCAGGCCGGTACTTATGGCCCGGCGGATATCTTCTTTGCGGCCGGCGCCAAAGCGACGCCACCGAACTACGGTTATTTCTCGTACTTTGAAGATGGTCTGACCGGTCGTGTACATGGTGTTGAAGTCACTGCCAACGTACCGTTCAGCAAGTTCTCCGATGTGCTGGAAGGTTTTGGTGTAGCGACGTCAGGTACTCTGATCGACGCTAAACTGAACGACGGCAGCCGGATCCCTGGCCAGTCTGACAAGATGTTTTCGTTAACGGCGTACTACGAGAAAAATGGTTTCGAAGTACGGGTGGCCGGAACTGACCGTTCTGACTTCCTGACCTACGAGCGCGGTGGTTCGAACAAAATTTCTACTGCTAGTCGCAATGGCGTGACGCTGGTGGATGCACAAATCAGTTACGACTTCTCTGAAAGCAACTTCACGTCACTGCACGGTCTGCGCGTGTCACTGCAGGGTACCAACCTGACCGATGTCGACGAAGAAACGGTTAACGATGACGGTATCGTCACGACGCGTCGGCAGTTTGGTCCAACCTATATGCTGAACGTCAACTACGCGTTTTATTGATAATCGACCCGGTAGAGGCACAGGTCAGGCGATGCCCTTCGTGAACTGACTTGTGTAGCAGGCCTCAATAAGTATTTGGTATTGAGGCCTTTTTTTAATGTATTGGTGTAGTCTTTCAGGCAGAGTCCAGACCCATACATTATTTTGCCACGGAGTTGTTATGCATCAAACACCTGCAACCGGTTCTGCCGGGAAACCAATCCGTAAAGTGGTGATTGCCGGTGGCGGCACGGCCGGCTGGATGACGGCGGCGCTGCTGAAAAAAGTGCTGGCGGACAGCGTAGAGATCGAATTGGTTGAATCAGAAGCCATCGGCATTGTCGGCGTTGGCGAAGCGACCATTCCGCCTATTCAGATTTTTAACCAGTACCTTGGCCTTGATGAAAAAGCTTTTTTGCGTGACACCCATGCCACGATGAAGCTGGCGATTAAATTTGAAAACTGGCGCAAACCCGGCGATAGCTATTACCACACGTTTGGCGCCCCCGGCGCCAGTCTGGGCTTTTGCAACTTCCAGCATTATTGGTTAAGGGCACGCGAAGCGGGCTTAACCCAGTCGTTGTGGGACTATGATTTAAACTATCTGTGCTGCGAAGCCGGCAAGTTTAATATCATCAAAACACCGAATCCGGTGTACGAAATGCCGTACGCCTATCATTTTGATTCGGCGTTGTATGGGCAGTTTTTACGAAAAATTGCCGAAAGCGCCGGCGTCAAACGCACCGAAGGCATCATTGAAGCCGTGCAGCAGCATGGTATATCCGGTGAGGTCGAAGCGCTGCAACTCAGAGATGGTCGCAAAATTCATGGCGATTTATTTGTCGACTGTACCGGCTTGCGTGGGTTGTTAATCCGCCAGACGCTCGGTGTGCAATATGAATCCTGGGCCAAATACTTACCTGCCAACAGCGCGTTAGCAGTGCCGAGCGAGCGTTTTGACAAGACCTTGCCTTACACCCGCAGCATTGCGCATAAAGCCGGCTGGCAATGGCGCATCCCGCTGACGCATCGCAACGGCAATGGCATCGTTTATAGCTCAGCCTATTTATCTGACGACGAAGCCTACAGCACCTTAATGGGCAATCTCGACAGCAAAGCCTTGGCAGAGCCGCGTAAAATTTCCTTTGAAACCGGCCGGACCCGCAGTCAGTGGGCGAAAAATGTCGTGGCGATTGGGCTGTCCAGTGGTTTCCTCGAGCCGTTGGAATCGACCAGTATCCACCTTATTCAGTCGGGCATTGTCCGCTTATTAAAAGTATTCCCGAATCAGGGCATCAGTGATGCCGTGATTGACTATTACAATGCTGATTCGAAACAGGAATTTGAAACCATCCGTGATTTCATCATCCTGCATTACCATGCCAATGAACGTGATGATTCCGATTTTTGGCGCGACATGCGCAATATGGCCATACCCCAACGGCTACAAGAAAAAATGGCGCTGTTTCGCGAGTCGGCGCAGGTGTTTAATGACCACAACGATATTTTCCGCGACGCCAGCTGGATCCAGGTCATGCTGGGGCAGGGCATCATGCCACGTGATTTTCACCCGGCCGCCAAAGTGCCGACCACCAGCGAACTGCTGGCGACGCTTGGCAAAGTGCAGGAAGCCAAGCAGCAACCGCTGACCCAGATGTTGTCGCACGACGAATTTCTCAAGCGCTACAGCGGAGTCTGAGTCATGAGCGGCAACCTATCTCCGTTTCATTTTGCCATCGTCGGTGGTGGCACTGCCGGCTGGATGGCCGCGTTGTTGTTTGCGCACAAATGGTTAAAGCCAGAAGGGGCAAGACCGGTGCAAATCACGCTGATTGAAGCCCCCGACATCGGCATCATTGGCGTGGGCGAAGGCTCGACGCCGTCGCTGAAGCGTTTTTTCCACAAGCTGGGCATTGCTGACAGTGAATGGATGCCGGCGTGTCAGGCGACTTACAAGACCAATATCCGCTTTGTGAACTGGAGCCCGGCCGCCGCTGCGATGGGACTGGGGGCCGACTACAGTCACCCGTTTATTTCCCAGCCAGACCTGCACAGCGAGACGGCGTTTTACAGCAATTGTTTTAAACGTCGGCTTGGGCTTGCGGTGGAAACAGCGCCGGAAAAATTTCTGCTCAATGGCTATTTAGCCGCACAGCAGCTGGCGCCGCTGACGCCGGCGAACTTCCCGTTTCGCATCGAATATGGCTATCACTTTGACTCCGGCTTATTGGGCCAGTTTTTAAAACAAAAGGCCTTAGATATGGGCGTGCAGTATCAGGCGATGACAGTGACGCAGGTCAATCAATCGCCGGATGGCCGTATTGCCGGTCTGACCGGCGAGATCACCGACGGCGACAGTAAAGCTATGCAGACGCTGAGCGCCGATTTCTTTATCGATTGCACCGGTTTTCGCGCCAACTTATTGCAGCAGACGCTGCAGGTGCCTTTTGAGTCCTTTGCCAGCAACTTGTTTAACGCTGCGGCGGTGGTGCTGCCTACTGAAGCTTTTGCCATACCGCCGGTGGAAACCAAAGCGACCGCGCTGTCAAATGGCTGGGCCTGGCAAATTCCACTGCGCCATCGCACCGGCAATGGATATGTCTACAGCTCGGCGTTTTTATCTAAAGACGCCGCCGAGCTGGAGCTGCGTCAGCACCTGGGGCTGGTCGATAGTGAGGTCAATGCGCGCCATCTGCAGATGAAAGTCGGGCAGGTAACGCGCAGCTGGGAGAAAAACTGTCTGGCGCTTGGTTTGTCGCAGGGGTTTATCGAACCGCTCGAAGCCACGGCGTTGCATCTGGTGCAAAGTTCGATTGAACAGTTTATCGATACTTTTGCTGATTTTTCTGCCGACGGACAAGCCGAATTCAACCGGCTGGTGCATCAGCGCTTTGAATCGGTTCGGGATTATATCGTCGCGCATTACAAACTAAGTAGCCGCAATGAAAGCCATTACTGGCGCGCTAACAGCAGCAATATGCAGCTGTCGGAGTCGCTGCGGCAAATTTTGGATGTGTGGTTTCGTCAGGGCGACCTTGCCAAAGAACTATCTCGTCAAGAGAAGGGGCGTCAACAGCTCAACAGCCACTTTGGCGCTACGTCCTGGCATTGTTTACTGGCCGGTTATGGCGTATTCCCACCGCTGCGACAACCACAGCCGGCCGAGGTCAGCGATGCTTTTACCGATCTGGAGCTGGCCGCATTTTTCAAGGGCTGCAGCCTGAATTTTCAACCACAGCATCTGCTGTGGCGCGATTAAAGACGAGTGGAGTCGGGGATGGCTTTGTATCGGAACAACAAACTTCGCGGCTGGCTCTGTTTGCCGGTATTGCTACTGTGCTGGCTGACAGCTGCTACTGCAGAGCAGCAGCGTACAACGCCACAGCGCTGGCAGCTGTTATCGCCGGACCAGCAGATCGCGGTTGAACTGGTGTTGTCGCATGATGCTCTGACCTATCGGGTCAGTTATCGCGGCAAAGCCGTGTTAAAGCCATCCGCGCTCGGCCTTGTTTTCAAAGGCCAGCCGCTGTTAAAAACCGGCTTGTTGGCCGACAAAGTCAGCACTCGCAGCCATGACGCCGAGTGGCAACCGGTCTGGGGCCAGCGTGCGCAGATCCGTGACCACTACAACGAAATCACGCTTCAGTTGCGTGAACACGCAGCGCCGGGGCGTCAATTCATGCTGGTGTTTCGTAGTTTTGATGATGGCGTGGCGTTTCGGTATCAGGTGCCGGCCCAAGCGGCATTAAAAGGCGATTTAGTGATCAGCGACGAACTGACCGAATTTGCCTTTGCCCGCAACTTCTCTGCCTGGTGGATTGAAGCCTACCGCAACTTAAGTTTTGAATATCAATATATGAACTCGGCGCTATCGAGTGTGTCGGTGGCGCACACGCCGCTGACGCTGACCGATGACGGCGTTGCAGTGGCCGTGCACGAAGCCGCACTGATTGATTACAGCTCAATGACGCTGCGCAACATCACTGACAACCATATCACTCTCAAAGCCGACCTGATGCCCTGGGGCGGTGCCAATCCCGGTGGTGCTGGTGCAGGCTCCGACAGTACGATCGCGGTGGATCGGGTTTATACCAAAGCACCGTTTCAAAGCCCATGGCGCACTATTCAAATCGCGCCGACCGAAGCGGCTTTGTTAAATTCCAGCCTGATTTTAAACCTGAATGAACCGATGGCTGCCGGCACTGACACCAGTTACATCAAACCCGGCAAATACATGGGCATTTGGTGGGAAATGCATATCGGCGAAAAAGACTGGTCACCAGGCCCGAAGCAAGGCGCGACCACAGCACGCGCGATGCAATATATTGATTTTGCCAGTCAACACGATATCGATGGCATTTTAGTCGAAGGCTGGAATCAGGGCTGGGAAGGGCTGTGGTGGCAGCGCCCGCCGACGTTCAGCTTCACCAAACCCGTTTATGGTTTTGATATCGATAAAGTCACGGCCTATGCCAAAGCCAAAGGCGTGGAGCTGATTGGCCATCATGAAACAGCGGCTGGTATCAGCTATTACGAGCAGCAAATGGCCGATGCGTTTAAATACTATCAGCGGCTTGGTGTGCATAGCGTCAAGATGGGTTATGTCGGTAAACGGCTGGACGGGCGGGAGGGGCATGACGGCCAGTTTATGGTGCGCCACTTTAAGAAGGTGGTCGACACCGCCGCGGTGCATCAGGTGATGGTCAATGCGCATGAAACGGTGAAAGACACTGGCTTAAGCCGCACCTATCCGAATCTGATGACGCGGGAGTCGGTGCGTGGCATGGAATATAACGGCGGCAGTCCGGATAGCGGCAATTTGCCCAATCATACGGTGATTATTCCATTTACCCGCGGATTGTCAGGGCCTATTGATTTCACGCCGGGTATTTTCAACTTTAACTACCAGCAACACCGGCCTAATAACCGTGTCCCCAGCACACTGGCCAATCAGCTGGCGCTGTATGTCACGCTGTATAGCCCGCTACAGATGGTGGCGGATTTACCAGAAAATTACGCACCGGGCGGCAAGCTGCATCCGGCTTTTGCTTTTATTGATGCGGTGCCGACGGACTGGCAACAGAGCATGGCGCTTGACGGCAAAATCGGCCAATATCTGGTGATGGCGCGGCAGGACAAACATTCTGAACGCTGGTTTGTCGGAGCCACAACTAACGAGCAAGCGCGCACACTACAGCTGCCACTGCAGTTTTTGGACAACAACCGCAATTACGATTTGGTGATATATCAGGACGCGGCTGACGCGCATTGGCAAACCAACCCGATGGCGTATCAAATTCAGCGCCGTACTGTTAGCAGCAAAGATGTGCTGACGCTGCAACTGGCACCGGGCGGAGGTGCCGCGCTGGAACTAACCCCACACTGATATTTTGCTTAAACAGCCGTTGGCAGCGCAATTGTGCGTTGCTCGCGGCTGCTTTGTAATGCCAACTCTATCAGTTCAAGCCCTAAAATCGCATCCGCCAGCGGCACCGGTGCTGGCCCTTGGTCGGTCAAATACAGCGCCAGTGACTGATAAAAATCGGCGTAATCGCTGGCAGGAAACGGCATGGTCTGACATCCCGTTGCGTTGCAGACTTCGCCAAAACGCCCGTTGTCACGCTGCTGCCAGGCGGTAGCAGCAAAGATTACCTCTGGTGAGCCAGAGCTAAGCTTGATTGCATCGCGCAGGATTTGTTCCTGCGGATCCAGGCCATAACAAACAGAACTGCCAGCAGTGCCGTGCAGCTCAAAACGCGGCGCCGGATGGGCGCAATAGGGCGATGAACTTAATATCACCTGTCGCGCCGGGCTGGCTCGCTGCGACATGGTTGTCTCTGAGCTGTTGGCCTCTGAGTTGCTGGCAGGCCTCGCGGCATAATCGAGCCGCAACTGAAAAGTGTCGATACCCGCAGGCGCACCGTCGTGATGGCGCAAGCTTTGACAACTGGCGGTGATGGCATCAGGCGCGCCAAACAGCGCGATTGCTTGATCCAACAGATGCGGTGCTAAGTCGTACAAGACGCCGTTCCCGGGTTCCGCCGACTCTTTCCAGCGTGCTTGTACTGTCGGTCTGAAGCGGTCAAACCGGGAGTACATCAGCTGCACCTCACCCAAGGCGCCAGACTGTACCAGTTGATGAATAGCTAAAAAATCATCATCAAAGCGCCTGTTATGAAACACCGCAAGCTTACGTTGTTGCTGCTGCGCCAGCTGTTGCAACTCACTGGCCTCGGCTGCAGTCACGGCCAATGGCTTTTCCACCAGTACATCTTTGCCGGCGAGCAGTGCGGCTTTGGCTAAGCTGAAATGCGCGCGGTTTGGCGCT
>JAIXSW010000349.1 GCA_027484495.1 Gammaproteobacteria bacterium | reverse complement strand
CTTGAAACAGAAGAGTTTAAGGCTCCACAGGAGTGATGATGGAAAACGCGCTGATTGGATTCTCTGGTTTTGTTGGAAGCACGCTTCTTAAACAGGCTCATTTTTCTGCGCTTTACCGCTCTACAAATATCCACGAAATTGAGCGTCGTGAATTCGACGTAGTGGTGTGTGCCGGTGCCCCAGCAAAGAAGTGGATCGCCAATCGCGAGCCGGTAGACGATCGAAAAAAAATTGACTCCCTGATAAATCACCTCCGGACAATTAAGTGCAAAAAAATTATCTTGATCAGCACCGTCGATGTATTCAATGATCCGATTGGCGTTGATGAGTCTACGCCCGTTGATGAGTCTGGTTTGCATGCATACGGGCTCCACCGCCGACTGCTGGAAAAATTTGTCGAGCAGCATTTCTCCAGTTACTTGATTGTTCGTTTGCCGGGTCTAGTAGGCCCTGGGTTACGCAAGAACGTGGTTTTTGACTTTCTTAATACCAATAATCTTCATATGATTGAGAGTCGAGGCATTTTTCAGTTTTATCCCATGATTAACCTTTGGTATGACATTCTGAGGGCTCTGGAGGCTGGTCTATCACTGGTGCACCTGACGGCTGAACCGATCAGCGTTGCGGATATCTCGCAGCAGGGCTTCGGAAGAGTGTTTACACAGAAACTGGAGAGCCCACCCGTCCGTTATGACATGCGAACGCGGCACGCTCACATCTTCGGTTCACAGGGGGAGTACCAGTATAGCGCCCGCGAAACCATCCAGGCGATCAGAGCCTATGCGCAGTCCGAGCCCGTTACCATTAAGAGTGAAAGCGGAGCTGCGTCGTGAGGCTAGCCATTTCAAACATTGCCTGGGATATTGCAGAAGATACTTCCGTTGCAAAACTTTTAGGCAAATTTGGCATTGATGCCATCGATGTAGCTCCCGGCAAATACTTTCCCGACCCACTGAATACGAAAGACAAGGATATCGTAAATATTAGGCGATGGTGGGCTGATCACGGTATCGAGATCACAGGCATGCAGGCCTTGCTATTTGGCACGACGGGGCTAAATGTATTTGGAGAACGCAAAAGCCAGGATGCGATGTTAGAGCATCTGCGCGCAGTGTGTTGCATTGCAGCTAGCTTGGGCGCAACGCGATTGGTATTTGGTTCACCCAAAAATCGCGACCGCACAGGCTTGAACGAAGTCCAAGCTATCGACCAGGCGGTTGGCTTTTTTCGACGTCTTGGTGATACCGCTCAGGAGTATGGCGTGATTGTATGTCTAGAGCCCAACCCAACCCTGTACGGGGCGAACTTTATGACTACTAGCGAAGAGACTGCCCATGTTGTTACAGCGGTTGGTCACAGGGCTATTCGGATGCAGTTCGATACTGGGGCCTTAACGATCAACAACGAATCTCCCGAAAATGTGCTGGGCAATAATGCTGAGTTGATAGGGCATATTCATGCTAGCGAGCCGGCTCTCGTGACACTGGGTGATGGCGGAACGGATCATCGGTTGATGTGCAAGCTACTGCAGCAATATCTTCCAGATCATGTGGTCTCTATAGAGATGGTTGCCACCAAAGAAGAGTCCCATCTTCACTCGATTGAGCGTGCTCTGATGTGTGCTGTTGAGTGCTACAGGACAGCATAAGGGGTAGTTAGATGAAATGGTTGATCTTATTACTCGGTATTATCGCAAACGCATCCGCCAGCGTACTGGTGAAAATGGCTATGATGCCGCCGAGAAGGTTTCCCTCGCTGACAGATCCTCAGGCTGCATTAAGTAACTGGCCCTTCTGGTTAGGCTTGGTTTTATATGGAGGGGCATTTGTATTGTACGCCGCTGCTCTGGCACGCTTACCGCTAAATGTGGCTCATCCATTGTTGACGTCCGGGGCTGTAGCGGCCGTTGCGGTTTCTTCTCTGGTTGTATTTCGTGAGCCATTTTATTGGACGACAGGTGCCGGCATTTTTCTCGTGATTGCTGGGGTGGCATTAATTACGGCTCGGATTGCATAAATATGAATAGTAAATTTGATGTATTGGCTAAGCTTAGAGAGAAGTGGGAAGTTCCTGCAATGGAGACTCCTTTGTGGTTAGGTAGGCGACATGCATATTGTGTTGTCATTCCTGTAATAAACGAAGGAGCACGCATTAAGAGCTTGCTTGGAAGAATGGAGGAGATTGGTATATCGGCAATGGCTGATATTGTCATTGTTGACGGCGGTAGTACTGATGGTTCTTTGGAGCTAAATCTGCTAGAGGCGAAGGGGGTCAGGGGCTTAATAGTAAAAAAAGATGATGGCAAACTAAGTGCACAACTTAGGTGTGCATATGCCTTTGTTCTTGATCAAGGGTATGAGGGAATAGTTACAATAGATGGTAACGATAAGGATGATCCTGATGCAATAAAAGTATTCATTAAGGAGCTCCAGGGGGGGGTTGACTTTGTTCAAGCCTCACGATTTATTTCCGGAGGGAAGGCTGTTAATACTCCAAAGTCGCGTGACTTCGCGATAAGGTTTATCCATGCTCCGTGTTTGAGCATTGCATCTGGATTTAGGTGGACAGATACTACACAAGGCTTTAGGGGGTATAGTCGAAGGATGCTATTGGATCCGAGGGTCGCCCCCTTCCGTGATGTATTCATGACATATGAGCTTCTTGCTTATTTGTCTTACCGAGCACCTAGGCTTGGATATTTGTGTAAAGAGGTTCCTACTACGCGTCGTTATCCTGATGGAGAAGTCCCAACAAAGATAACAAGCATACGTGGCAATCTAAAGGTTTTTATAATCCTACTGGCTGCATGCATATCGTTTTATAATCCGAAAAGTGACTAAATGAAGTAATTTTTGTAAAAATTTCTTTCTCGCTTTATTGCTGACCTATAATTCGTATGATTGCCAATTTGGTTTCTATAAGATTTCAGATTTTTCACAAGCGTACTGGCTATGGTAGAAAAAAATAGAGTTGTTGCTTGGGGTTTAACGGTTATTTGCGCGCTCATTTTTTTTCTGGCGTTTTATCCGGGATTCATGTCGGCCGACTCTATTAGTCAGCTTGCCATGTCAAAAACTTTTCAATTTAGTGATTGGCATCCTCCAGTAATGTCATGGGTTTGGGCAGTTACTGGAGTATTTATACCCGGTCCTAGCGGAATGCTTGTTCTACAGTTGGTCATGCTTTGGGGGGCGGTGTGTTTATGGTGGATCAACTATAGAGAAAGACCTTTTGCTTGGATTATATTTGCAGTTCCTTTCTTACCTTGGATTTTTAATTTCTCAGGTGTTATTTGGAAGGATGTTGAACTTGCGTTTTCTCTTTTGCTTTTGTCTGGTTTGGCGCTGCGCTCGCCGACGTTTTTCAATTTCTTCCTAGCTTTTGTTCTTGTTTTCTATTCGGTGAATCTTCGGCACAACGCAATTTTTGCAGTTATGCCTATCTTGTTTCTCTTGTGTTACATGTGGTTGCGTAGTAGGTCCTGGGGGAAGGCGTTAGTCATATCTTCTTTTACTGTTATTTTATGTGTCTTTCTGGGGTGGATATTTAGCTATAAGGTGTTGAAAGCGGAAAAGATGAGTCCATCAAGCTACATGATGGTTGATGATTTGTCCTACCTTTCAATCAAGAGTAACAAGAGTTTTTTGCCCGGTGTTAGCATTGATGAAATTAAAGAATGTGCTTTGCTCGAAATTGGAAAAAATAGGCTTGTAGGGAGAACATTTTGCCTTCCACCTTTGTTTTTTGAACAGCGAGGTGACATTTCGGGTGGGGGATTAAAAAAAATTTGGCTAGAGCAGGTAATTAAAAATCCTCTTGAATATGTTAAGTTTAGATTCGCGGCATTCTCTTACTTGCTAAGGAATCCCACTGATGATCCTTACTATATATGGCATCCAGGTGTGGATGAAAATGAATTAGGCATTGAATACGACCCTGACCATATTGCTCTGTTTGCAGAGGATTTCGTGAAGGGGGCGGCGGAGTATTTTCCTTTCTTTTTTAAACCATACTGGTGGCTTTTGCTGT
>JAIXSW010000444.1 GCA_027484495.1 Gammaproteobacteria bacterium | reverse complement strand
TGAGCTGTTAGCTGACATTTGATAGGTGATGTATCTTGACGGCGATCGTACGGCGGCGCTTTGCTTGCCGATACCTACTCTCTCATTCTGTGAGTAGGTACGTGCAAGCGTAGCGCCGCCGTACAGAAAGTCAGCGCATATCTTTCAAGCGTCAGCTGCTGGCACAAAGTGACGATTTAAATAAATTTCCAAAACAGTCGGTGGTCAACGTTAGCAGGCCCGCTGTGGTTGACCAGGACAATTCGCGTCGTGCCTGTAACAATCGGTCAGTTGTTCGCTATGCCGGCTTTATCGATCTTGGTGCAACAGTTCAGATTGGTGCAATTCGCTTTGCTCATTGCACCCTACTTTCGGGTATCCGGCACGTAGGGTGGGTAGAGCGAAGCGAAACCCACCGGGTATCGCACAAGAGGTGTCGCCAAAGTCCGCTTTTGGCACAAAGTGTCGAATCAAATGAATTTTCAAAACTCCAGCTGATATTGCTGATATCAGCTGCGGCACAGCTTGATCACAAGCTAAACCTGAAACATTTTCAGATTTAGCTTGTGTTTTATTTTTCTGCTACGGTAAAATCTGAAAAACATTCAGATAAAGAACTTTGTTATGGACCAAACCAATGAACCTGTGGTGCGCTCGCCGCAACAGCAGCGCAGTAAACAGCGGGCGGACCAGATCCTGGCGGCGGCGCGGGCCATTATTTTGCAAAAAGGCTGTGCCAATCTGACGATTAGCGAAATTGCTGAAGTCGCCGGCGTGACGCCAGGTTCTATGTATCAGTATTACCGTAACAAAGCCGCGATAGTGTTGGCGCTGGGTCAGTACTACGTGGCGTTGTTTCAGCAACGGCTGGCGCAGATTTTTAGCGAACCGGTCAGTAGCCGCGAGCAGTTGGCTGTGCTGTTTCTGCAAGTGTTAGAACAACATTATCAGCTGTTTCGTGACGACCCGGTGGTGCGCGATATCTGGGCCGGCACTGCCACCGATAAAGATATGCAGAATCTGGAACAGCAGGATAACGCTCAGCATCTGCAGTTTTTCTACACGGTCGCGGCACCGTTTTTCCCGCCAGCGGCAGCGCCTGAGCTGCATCGCACTTTGAATCTGCTGCTGCATTTTGCCGTGGCCGGTTCCCGGCTGGCGCTGGAGCAAGATGAGGTGGAAGGCCGTTGTACTCTTGATGCAGCGAAAAAAATGCTCAGCCAGATGTGGCTGCAATTTTGTCGCAACTACACTGATTAGGTTTGGCTGCGGGGCATTTTATTTGCCTCGCTGACACGGATTGATGGTTCAGCCCGCATCACTCACAAGGATTTGTCGCCACCGGCCGGTGGCCATGTACTCACAGGAGCACCTATGTCTGTTTTTCCCGGTTTATCCCGTCTGTTAGCGGCAATCTGCGGCTTGTTCGCGCTCGCTTTACTCAGTGCCTGTTCCGAAGCGCCGGTCGCACCGGCCGAGACCGTCCGTCCGGTCAAAACCATTGTCGTCAGTGCCGGCACCGGCGCGGAAAAACTGGTGCAAACCGGCGAGATTAGGCCCTCTGAAGAAACCAGTCTGGGCTTTCGAATTGACGGCCGTATCGTTAAGCGCCTGGTTGATGTCGGTGCTGTGGTCAAAGCCGGTGATGTGATTGCGACACTGGATCCAAGCGACAGTGAAAACCAGTTAAAAGCAGCCAAAGCGCAGCTCGACAGCGCAGTGACGGCAGAGAAACTGGCGTTATCAAACTTCAAACGGCTCAAACAACTGGCACCGGGCGGCGCAGTCTCTGAAGCGCAGTTAGAGCAGGCCGAGTCTGATCATGAAGCCAGTTTGTCGGCGCGAAAAAGTGCCGAAGCCAATGTCACCAGTGCACAAGACCGGCTGAATTTTACCGCGTTGACCGCCACCAGCGAAGGCGTGGTGTCAGCCGTGACGGCGAATCCGGGGCAGGTGGTCAGTGCCGGTCAGGAAGTGGTGCGGCTGGCAGCGCTGGCCGGTCGCGATGCGGTGTTTGATGTGTCAGAAAGTCTGGTCAACAGTAAAGCCGGGCATCCCACCGTATTAGTCAGTCTATTATCTGACCCATCTATTCAAGCTATTGGCCGCATCCGGGACGTCAGTCCGGTGGCCGATCCGGTGACCCGCACTATTCGTGTCCGTGTCACGCTGGAACAACCGGCTGCGGCTTTTGGTTTTGGTGCCACAGTGCAGGGCAGTATCGATAAACCGGCCTCCGACCAACTGGTGGTGCCGGCGAGCGCGATGACGCGCGATGGCACTGAGCCTGCGGTCTATGTGGTTGATCCGACCAGCTCTCAGTTACAGCTGAAAAAAGTCAGCGTCAGCCGTTATTCCGATCAGGAAGTATTTATCAGCGCCGGTTTAAGCGATGGTGAGCGTGTGGTGGTGGCAGGCGTTGGCAAACTGCGGCCAGGCTTGACGGTGCGTCTGCTGACGGAGCCAAAAGCATGACCGGCTCATCAACCAAAGCAGCAACAAATGCGGACGCCAACGGTTTTAACTTATCGGCCTGGGCGCTGGCCAATCAGCAGTTAGTCGCGTTTTTGCTGCTGGTGGTGATGGTCTGTGGCGTGCTGAGCTATGACCGGCTGCCGCGCAATGAAGACCCGGCGTTTACCATCAAAACTGCCGTGGTATCAGCGGGTTGGCCCGGTGCGACAGTGCTCGATACGATGAATCTGGTTACAGAGCCGATGGAGAAAAAGCTGCAGGAAATTCCGTATCTGGATTTTGTCGAAAGCTATACCAAAAGCGGCGAGGCTGTGGTGTTTCTGGCGCTGAAAGACAATACGCCGCCGGAAATGGTGCCGGACATCTGGTACAAAGTACGGAAAAAAATGCAGGATCTGGCGCCCAGTTTGCCCGTCGGCGTGTCGACCCCCGGCGTCAATGACGAGTTCGACGATACCTTTGGCACCATCTTTGGTTTTGTCGCGGACGGTTTTAGCCCACGCGAACTGCGTGAATATGTCGAAACGATGCGTACCTCGCTGCTACAGGTACCGAACGTCGGCAAAATTGACATCTTAGGCGTGGAAGAAGAGCAGATCGTCGTCGAATTTTCACCACGCCGGATGGCCGGACTTGGCCTGGATCCGGCGCAGGTGATGCACAGCATTCAGGCGCAAAATGCCGTGACGCCGACCGGCGTGGTGCGCACCGATAAAGAGCGCATCAGCTTGCGGGTTAGTGGTGCCTTTACCTCTGAACAAAGCATCCGCGATATCACGCTGCGCCTTGGCGATCGCTTTGTTGCCTTGTCCGACATTGCCACGGTGTCGCGTCAGCTGGCCGAGCCGCCGGTGCCGTTGTTTAAAGTGAACGGTGATAAAGCGCTGGGTCTCGCCATTTCAATGGCGCCGACCGGCAATATGCTGGAGTTCGGTCAGGCCATCCGCGCCAGCATGACCAAGCTCGCCGCTGACTTACCGCATGGCATTGAGTTGCACGTGGTGGCCGACCAGTCGGCGGTGGTCAAAGACGCCGTCGGTGGTTTCCTTAAAGTGCTGATTGAAGCCATTGTCATTGTGCTGGCAGTGTCTTTTGTCTCGCTCGGCACCCGCGCCGGCTTGGTGGTTGCAGTGTCGGTGCCGGTGGTGCTGGCGATGACCTTTGTTGGCATGGAGCTGGCGGACATTGGCCTGCAGCGTATTTCGCTGGGCGCGCTGATTATCGCGCTCGGCTTGCTGGTAGACGATGCGATGATCACGGTCGAGGCGATGGTCTCCAGGCTCGAAGCCGGCTGGGATTTACGCCGTGCCGCCACTTATGCCTATGAAACCACAGCCTTTCCAATGCTGACCGGCACTTTGGTGATGATCGCCGGTTTTATTCCGGTCGGTTTTGCTTCCTCCAGCGCCGGTGAATATTGTTTCTCGTTGTTTATGGTGGTGCTGATCGCGCTGGTCAGTTCCTGGATTGTCGCAGTGTTGTTTTCGCCGTTGTTAGGTGTCTGGTTACTCAAAGCCACGCCGGGCGCGGCGCATCCGGCACCAGGGCGTTTGGCGCTGGCCTACGATCAATTGCTGACACAGGCACTGCGCCATCGCGGCAAAAGTATCCTGCTTGCGCTCGGTTTATTTGCGCTGTCGCTGCTTGGTGCTGGTCAGCTGCAGGAAGAGTTTTTCCCGGCCTCAGACCGGCCTGAGCTGCTGGTCAGTATCAATCTGCCGCAAAACAGCGCGCAGGCGGAAACCGCACGCCGCACGGCGCAAATTGAACAGATGCTCAAAGCTGACCCCGATGTGGCCCATTTTTCCAGCTACATCGGCTCCGGCGCGATCCGGTTTTATCTGCCGATGGATGTGCTGCTGAGCCACGAACATGTGGCGCAAATTGTTGTGGTGACCAAAGGGTTGAACGAGCGTGATGCGGTGCGTCAGCGCCTCGATGCCCTGGTGCTAGAGCAATTCAGTGACCTGGTGGTGCGGGTGTCGCCACTGGAGCTGGGGCCGCCGGTCGGCTGGCCGCTGAAATACCGCGTGATGGGGCCGGATATCGACTTGGTACGTACTCAGGCCTTAGCACTCAGTGACGTGATTGGTCAGAACGCCTATACCCGTGATGTCAATATGACTGCCGGCGAGCCGGAGCGTACTGTGCTGGTGGAAGTGAATCAGACCGAAGCCCGTGCCGCCGGGTTTAGCTCAGAAGACGTGGCGTCGGCGCTGGCGACTATTTTCTCCGGCCAGACGTTAACCTCGGTGCGCGACGGCAAACGGCTGGTCAATGTGGTGGTGCGAGGTCAGAGCAATGAACGCGAAGACTTAGCCACTGTGGCGAACCTACAGATCCGCACCGCGGATGGCCGCGCCGTGCCGCTGCGGCAAATTGCCAAAGTCAGTTATGGCCTGGCCGATCCGATGGTATGGCGCCGGCAGCGCCAGGCGTTTATCACAGTGCAGGCCGATGTGGCGCCGGGCATGACCGCGCAGGGCGTGGTGAATAGCCTCGCCGCTGATGTCGCAGCCTTTAGTGCAAAGCTGCCCGCCGGTTATCAGCTGGAAGTCGGCGGTGCGGCGGCCGAGTCGGAAAAAGGCAATGCGTCGATTTTTGCCGTGCTGCCGCTGACAATGCTGGTGATGCTGGTGTTATTGATGATCCAGCTCAAGCGCATGTCGCGCACATTACTAGCCTTTATCACCGCGCCTTTTGGTCTGATTGGTATTGTGCTGGCGATGTTGCCGACCGGCACGCCGATGGGCTTTGTTGCGTTGCTGGGCTGTATTGCGCTGGCCGGCATGATCATCCGCAATGCAGTGATCCTGATCAGCGAAGTCGATACCAATGTCGAACAAGGTATGGCGCGGGACGAGGCCATTATGGCGGCAACGCGGCATCGCGCCCGGCCGATTTTGCTAACTGCTGCTGCAGCTATTCTCGGCATGATCCCAATCGCAACGCAGGTGTTTTGGGGGCCGATGGCCTACGCCATTATCGGTGGATTATTTGCGGCGACTATTCTGACGCTGACCGTGCTGCCTTGTGCCCTCAGTCTGTTAATGCAGCGCGAGAGCAGACCGGCGCATAGCTGATGGATGTGCTTGCCGGTCGGTACTATGCATCGCTCCACCCGGGTTTTATCAAAGTGGATTGAAGGTGGTTTACCTTGTGATCGCAAGATAAAAAAAGGGTCGGTAAGCAAGCGCTACCGACCCTTTCTGCTGATTAAAGCCTGATCAGAACTTCACAGTGTAACGCACAGTCCAGACGCGACCGAGCCAGTCGTGGATCGAGCTGGCGTAGCCGTTGGTTGGCGATGATGCATAGGGTGGTTCTTTGTCAGTCAGATTGCGCACGGCAAACTGCACGTCCTGTTTGTCGTTGATGTTGTAACCAACGCTGGCGTTTAACGTCAGCCAGGATTTCACTGTTTCGTTGTCAAACTTAAAGTCGCCGTCGCCGAGCGAGCTGACATAGTGCGTGCTGAGGCTGGCGTTCCAGTCTTGCAGTTCCCAGTCAATCGCCGCGTCGCCGACAAATTCCGGCCGGGCAATTTCACTGGCGCCGCTGAGTTTACCCAACAGATCTTCTGCCGGATCATCAGCCGTCAGCTGACGCTCGTAGCTTAAGGTGCGGGTGCCGGCAATGGTCGTGGTGAAACGACCGATGCTGCTGTCAAAACCATATTTGAATTTGACGTCGATACCGTCGGTTTCCTGTGCGCCGACGTTAAAGAAGCCGGTGCGTAAGAAAGTCAGATCGCCACCGGAATCTTTGACACAACCAAAGGCGCCGTTTAACGCATCGGCATTGGTCACTGTTGGTGCAGTGCCGGCCAGACAGGCTTTTAACGTCGTGTTGGCATCAACATCCACGATGTCGGTGTGTTCATAGCGCCAGTAGTCGACCGTCACGTTCAGGTCGTCAGTCAGGTTCCAGGATAAACCGGCGTTCCAGGCTTCTGAGTTTTCTGCATCGAGGCCGAGGTTGCCCAGCGTTTCCTGATCAAATTCCAGTTCACCGGCCTGTGCACCGAAACTGCCGCACAGACCGTTGTATGGTTTGCCGCTACCGCAGTCGATGTAGTTCGAGCCTAATGAAGTACCAGCGCCCAGTTCAGACAAGGACGGAGCACGGAAACCAGTGCTCCAGCTGGCACGCAGGATCAGATCGTCGGTTGCTTTGTAACGCAGCGATACTTTCGGGTTGGCGTCGCCGCCGAAATCGCTGTAGTGGTCATAACGGACGGCGGTGATCGCATCCAGTTGTTCGGTCAGTGGCAGGTTAAATTCGGCATAACCGGCGTATTGCGTGCGATCGGCAGCGGCGTCACTGGCGCCTAAAGTACTGACCAGACCTTGTTGCGCCACCAGCGCCGGACGGTCAAAAATCTCTTCACTGCGCCATTCACCACCAAATACCGCGCTGATTGGGCCGGCTGGTAACTCACCGAGTTGACCGTTGATGTTAAAATCGACTGATTTCACATCTGATTCACCGGTACGCGGCGCCAGTTCGCGCAGGCTGGCCAGCACCTCGGGTTTGGTGTCACGACCTAAGTTAAACGGGTTGAACTGACCACTGGCGTTGGCTGCAGCGACGCGGTCCAGATGGAAATAACCACTGGTGTGCAGCACTTCGTTGTCTGATTTACCGAGGGTGGCAGCGGTTTCCCAGCGCCAGCTGTCGCTGCTGCCAAACAATGTGGTTTCACCGCGCAGACCGGCCAGCAGGCGGTAGCTGTT
>JAIXSW010000594.1 GCA_027484495.1 Gammaproteobacteria bacterium | reverse complement strand
TTCCCGCAATCCGTCTACGTCAGATCTGATTAAGCTGCTGGCCGTTGGTTTTGGCTTGTCTGGCCTGGCGCACTGGATGTCTGATTACATTGTGCCTTATATCAAAACGCATGCGCCGGAACTGGCGATGTACAGCCTGACCAGCAGCTTCTTCTGGATCGTGGTGCTGGCGACGACTTTTGGCTTGTTATTGTCTTTCACCAAAGCGCGGGAACTTGAATCAGTCGGGGCGTCAAAAGTCGGTACTGTGCTGGTGTATGTACTGGTCGCCAGTATTGGTATGCATATGGATATTACCGCTGTGATGGAATATCCGGTGATGTTCCTCGCAGGCGTGGTGTGGATTTCTTTCCATGGTTTATTGATGTTCGGTATGTTACGCCTGTTAAAAGCGCCGGCGTTTTATATGGCGGTGGGCAGTCAGTCCAATATTGGTGGTGCGGCATCTGCACCTATCGTTGCCGCAGCTTTCCATCCGGCGTTAGCGCCAGTTGGTGTGCTGCTGGCAGTACTGGGTTACGCGCTGGGGACTTATGGCGGTTACCTGTCCGCATTAATCATGCAGTCGATTGCACCGTAACGGTGATATCGAATAAAAAAGGAGCCGGTTGGCTCCTTTTTTGTTGCGATGGTTTATCAGCGTGGGCAGACGGCCGTGGATTCGCGCACCAGCAATTCCGGAATAAATACCGGCTGCTGTTCAACGGCACTGCGGGTATTGCCGGGTCTGGTGTGACGGAACAACAATTCTGCCGCTTGCGAAGCGATGGTGCTGTTCGGCTGGTTCGCAGTGGTCAGCGGTGGCCAGGTCTGGCGCGAGAACGGGCTGTTTTCAAAACCTACAATCGACAGCTGCTCTGGAATAGCGACATTAGCCAGGCGGGCGCTAAACAGCGCACCGGCGGCGATTTCGTCGTTACAGGCAAAGATCGCTGTCGGTTTATGCGCCAGGCCCAACAAGTGCTTGGCGCCTTTAATGCCGGATTCAAATGAATAGCTGCCGGGTACAACAAATTTCGGATTGGCCTGAATGCCGCGTTTAGTCAGTGCAGCCTGAAAGCCCGCCAGACGTTCGCCACTCGAACTGTGTTCTTCATCACCGCACAAAAACGCGATCTCGGTATGCCCCAGTTCCAGCAAATGATTGGTGATTTTAAAGGCAGCTGTGAAGTCGTCGACCAGCACACAATTATTCAGTTTCGGCGATGGCGTTGAGCCGGAAATGATCCGGACAAAATCCACTTCAATCCGTTCCAGTGCTTCTGCTATTTCCGGCATTTCGGAAAATGGCGGTGTCAGCACCAGACCGGCGAGGCGGGCATGCTGCACCACATCAATCACTTCCTGCACGATGTTGGCAGACTTGGCATTGGTCGGATGGATCAGCAGTTCATAACCGTGCTTGCGGCAAGCATCAAGCAAGCCCTTTTGCATATCAATGATGTAGTAGGCGTTTGGGTTATCGTAGATATAACCGATGCTGTAAGAACGCGTGCTGGCCAAATTCCGCGCGGCCGCATTCGGCTGATAGTTCAGCTGGGCAATGGCGGCCGTGACTTTATCCAGCGTGGTTTTTTTCACCGACGGCTCGTTGTTCATCACCCGCGACACCGTCTTGATTGACACTCCGGCCAGTTCAGCGACGTCATTAATCGTTACTTTCATAGCGCTTCCAGGCAAATTAAACGCTGTCAGCCGGGTAGTCACAATACCTGTGACAGCCCGAAACGCCGGTGTTTTGCACCAACAATGACAGCGGTAGTCATTTTGTAAGAATTATTGAACTAAGGGATACAACGTTTTGGCCAAAACAGCAATTGTTTATTTATCAAAAAATGAGCAGTGGAATGGCTGAAATATTTCTTCTTAGAAAAAACATATTAAATACAGCTTGTTATGAGTGGTTTGAGCAGCGAGATGAGGAAAATCCCACTGTCCTGTTCTAAAATCAGCCGCGATGAGCTGGTTGTCCTGATCGGTAAAATCAGTCTAAAAAATCAGCGAATGGGGTTTGCAAAGTAAATTTAATTTGTGTATGTTGAGATTTAATGACAGCGTTGTCATTGCAGGACAGAAAAAATTCATCGCACACAAAGAAAAAAACAGGAATGGGAGAAGCTTATGTCGCACAATAAAATGAATAAATGTGCCGTAGCGGTCAAACTGGGTCTGATGGTTGGTACTGTGGCGTTTACCGCACCGGTATTCGCTCAGCAGGCACAGGCTGATGGCGCGAAGAAAGATCAGCAAGTTGAAGTGATTCAGGTTCGTGGTATCCGTGCTTCTCAGGAAGCTAACTTAAATGCCAAACGTTTCAGCGATACTATCGTTGACGTCGTCACAGCAGAAGATATCGGTAAGTTCCCGGATAAAAACGTTGCTGAATCGCTGCAACGTGTACCGGGCGTGACGATTCAACGTCAGTTCGGTGAAGGTGCCGGTGTATCTATCCGTGGTTCAGGCCAGGATTTAACTTTGACCACCCTGAATGGCCAAAACGTTGCATCTACCGGCTGGTTCGTGCTGGAACCTGCACGTCGCAGCTTCAACTATGAATTACTGCCATCTGAGCTGGTCGGTAACCTGGAAGTGTACAAAGCTTCTCAGGCTGACCTGAGCGAGGGTGGTATCGGTGGTACTGTGGTAGTCCATACCCGCAAACCACTGGATCTGGATGCCAACACGGCATATGCCTCTATCGAAAGTACTTATCAGAGCGATTCAGGTAGCAACGATCCACAACTGTCAGGCATGTACAGCTGGAAAAACGACGCTGAAACTTTTGGTGCTTTAGTGTCTTTAGTTGCGCAAGAGCGCAGCCTGCAACGTCAGGGTAACGAAGCGTTCTGGGAATGGGGTGCAGGCCCTGTTGGTTTTGAGCAAGACCGTAAACGTTCTGCTTACACCGCTACTTTACAGTTCGCACCACGCGACAACCTGAATATCGTGTTCAACGCTTTAGATATGTCAATGGACGCGGACAACACCAACTATGCATTGTGGCTGACACAGGCTGACACCACCTGGGGCTCAGGCAAAACTGAAGCTTGGATCGGCGGTGACGGTAAAACTGCTGGCAAACAAGGTGCGCAGGCCAAAGGCCCGTTAAACGTAGCTTATTATCAGGCCCGTCCGCGCGAAGCAACAATGAACTCAGAAGTCTACGATCTGAAGTTTGAGTATGAAGGCGACGGCTACAAGTGGGCAACGCAGATTGGTGATACTTCATCAACCGGCGGTACTGACTTTGAAATGGTTGTTGACGACGGTACCGGTGGTACGCCAATCGTTGGTGGTAAGTATGACTTCACCGGCGGCGGTCAGAGCTGGACACCAGGTAACCTGAATATCGCAGCGTATGACCCGGGTTCACTGGCCATGGGTACAGGCCCGAATTTCAACAAAACACCAAAAACTGATGGCGAAAGCTACATCCAGTCTGATCTGACGTTCCCATCAAGCTTGGGTCCGATCACTGAATTTAAAACCGGCTTCCGTTACGCGGACCACAACACCACCAGCCGCCGCTTCGAATTCATTCAAAAAGCTGGCTTCAATCCGGTGATTTCGACCAAAGATCTGCAAGCCGGTTCTATTGATGTCGGCGCTGGTGACTACAGCATTAAGAAATTTGACGTGAATAAGCTGAAGGCCTGGGCAAAAGCCAGCATCACCGGCGAAACGGAAGACTTAGGTGCCTATTCAGAAATCACTGAGAAAAATGCTGCGCTGTACGGCATGGCTGTCTACAGCACAGACAAAGTTCGCGGTAACTTCGGTGTGCGTTATGTCACCACAGATGCAACGTCGACTTACTACGTCAACAAAAAGCAAACAGAATCAGATGCTGATTACTCTGAGTTCCTGCCAAGCTTCAACATGGTGGTAGACCTGGCAGACGACAAGATCCTGCGTGCTTCTGCGGCACGTGCTCTGGCGCGTCCACAGTATGTTGATATGTACGTGAACCCGAACGTCATGGGCAC
>JAIXSW010000248.1 GCA_027484495.1 Gammaproteobacteria bacterium | reverse complement strand
TTTTGTCATATTCAGCCAGCACTTTGGCGATGTCATTCAGTACCGGATACAGCTCAGCGCGAATGTCGCTGCGACCGGAGGCAAAGGTAATTTGCGACGGGATCTCAAGCTTCAGCACATCGCCTTCGCGTTTGACCTGTACACCTGAACCGGCCAGCTGTTCTTCCAGCGCCTGCTCCTGATTATCCATATAACGGCCAATCGCGGCGCCACTGAGCGCGCCCAGCACTGCGCCTAATGCCACGCGTTTATTCTTGTGATTACCCGTCGCTTTACCGGCGACACCGCCAACGACAGCGCCGATAGCGGCGCCCCGGGTGGTATTGTCTTGCGGGAACTGGGCACAACCGGCCAGCGTCAGGCTGGCAGCTGCGGCAAGGGCAGTCAGGCGAAATAAAGTCATGAAAAATCCTGTGCTTTTATCTGAGAGAAAAGAGATAGATGCGACCGAGTCTGGCGTCGCCCCGCTGAATTATGGCTGAATCAGCCCTGTACGGACCACCGTTTAACCTGTGGTTGGCGCTGTTGGCCGCGCTGCTTAAACGGAACGGTACTCTGGACATTTATACGGCTAAACAGTTAAGCTGCCGCTTAATTAAACAAAGTCGGAGATGCAGGCAAATGGCGGGGTTCAGCTGGAAACGGATTGTGATCAAAGTGGGCAGTGCTTTGATTGCACCGGCAGGGAAAGGCACTTCAACCCGCTATTTATTGGCTATCGCCCGTTTTATCAGTGAATGCAAATTGCGTGGCGTTGAAGTGGTGCTGGTGTCCAGCGGTAGCGTGGCCGCCGGTCGTTCTGCCATCGAATTTACCCATCAGCCGTTGCCAATCAATGTCAAACAGGCGTTGGCTGCTATTGGTCAGGCGCAGATGATGGCGACCTGGAGCCAGCTGCTCGATTGGCCTTGTGCGCAAATCCTGCTGACTCATGCCGATCTGGCAGACCGTCGTCGTTATCTGAATATCGATAACACTTTGCGTACGTTGCTGAGCCACGGCGCACTGCCGATCGTCAACGAAAACGATACCGTCGCCACCAAAGAGTTGCGGGTTGGCGATAACGACAATCTGGCAGCGATGGTGGCGTCTGTGGTCGAAGCTGATGCGCTGATTATTTGCTCCGACGTCGATGGTTTGTACACCGCCAATCCACGCACCGACGCCAGCGCTTGCTTAATCCCTCGGGTCGAAGCGCTGACGGCAGACATCTATGCAATGGCCGGTGGTAGTCACCACAGCACCGGCACCGGCGGCATGGTGACCAAACTGCAGGCTGCCGACAAAGCGACCGCCGTTGGTATTGATACGCTGATCATTAACGGCCAGCGCGCGCAGAGTTTTGAGGCCTTGCTGAATGGCGAGGCGGTTGGCACTTTGTTTGTGGCCCGGCAAACCACGCTCAGCGCGAAAAAACACTGGTTGTTGCATTCCAGCAAAGCCAGTGCCGAAGTCTGGCTGGATCAGGGCGCGGCACAGGCGGTGCAGCACAAAGGCGCGTCCTTATTGGCTAAAGGCGTCAGCCAGGTGCAGGGCGAATTCGATAAAGGCGACGCGGTCTGGTTACTGGCGCCGGATGGCAGCAAAATTGCCAAAGGTGTCAGTCAATACAATGCGGCTGAACTGAACAAAATCAAAGGCATCCACAGTGACCAAATTGCCGCCGTGCTGGGTTATTGCCCAAGCGAAGTAGCGGTACACCGGGATGATTTAGTCGTTTTACAGGGAGCTTAATATGCAGTCCGCAGAACAACGCCACAGCTTCGACGTGGTCGCGCTGTGCGCGCAGGCCAAAGTCGCCAGCCGACAACTGGCGCAGCTATCCGAGGCGCAAAAGAACCAGATCCTGACCGATATGGCCACCGCACTGGTTGAGGCCACACCGGCCATTCTGGCAGCGAATGCGCTCGATATGGCGGCAGCGCGCGAAAAAGACCTGGCGCCGGCGATGCAGGACCGGTTGTTGTTAACCGCAGAGCGGTTGCTGCAATTAGCGACGGCGGTGCGGCAAATTGCGGCGTTACCAGACCCGGTCGGGCAAATCCGGCAGCTGGCACCAAGGCCTAATGGCATCCAGGTGGGCCGGATGCGAATTCCGCTCGGTGTCATCGCGATGATTTATGAAGCCCGGCCGAACGTGACTGCAGATGCAGGCGCTTTGTGTCTGAAATCCGGCAATGCGGTGATTTTACGGGGCGGTCGTGAAGCCCTGCATTCCAGTCTGGCGATTGCTGCAGTGTTGCAACAAGTGCTTGAGCAGCATCAGATCAATCCAGCCGCGATTGCGGTGTTACCTGACCCGGACCGCGCTATTTTGCTGGAACTGCTGCAACAAAAAGACTACGTCGATTTGGTGATCCCGCGTGGCGGCGAAGGCTTAATCCATTTTGTCAGTGACAACAGCCGCATTCCGGTGATCCAACATTACAAAGGTATCTGCCATTTGTTTGTCGACAAAGCGGCAGATCCCGACAAAGCCTTAGCGCTGTTGTTGAACGGTAAAACGCAGCGGCCAGGCGTCTGTAATGCGCTGGAAACCTTGCTGGTGCATCAGGACATCGCGGCGGCATTTTTACCTTTGGTTGGGGCGGCACTGGCAGAAAAAGGAGTGCAGGTATTTGCCTGCCCGCGCAGTCTGGGCTATTTCAGCGCGGCGCA
>JAIXSW010000537.1 GCA_027484495.1 Gammaproteobacteria bacterium | reverse complement strand
GTGGTATTAATTTTGTCGCAAATATCTGGTATGACCACTAAAAATCTGCAAATTAGTTTGCCGCAGAGGCATTCAGCACATTAGACTGACGTACTGTACTTTCATACAGATCTTCTTATGCTGAGCGACGCGCTGAAACAACAAATCCGTTCCATCCACCAACAAATGAAAGAAAACCTGCCGGGCTATCAGCCAAGGCCAGGTCAAAATCAGTTGGTCGCTGAGATGGCCAATATTTTGGCCGGCAGCTATCACAACCACGATCGAATTGGTTTGATTGAGGCGGGCACTGGCACCGGCAAATCACTGGCGTATCTGATGGCCGCCATTCCATTGGCACTGGCACAGAAAAAAACCTTAGTGATTGCGACCGCCACGGTAGCGCTGCAAGAACAGCTGGTGAATAAAGATTTACCGTTTTTTCAAAAACATAGCGGCATAGACTTCCAGTTTAGTCTGGTTAAAGGTCGCCAGCGTTATGCCTGCATCCAGCGCCTGCAGCAGCAAATTCAGCAACCTGAATTATTTGCCCAGGCGCAGTTAGGTCAGTTGGCCCGTTTGCTGGAGGACTGGAAAAGTCGCAGCTGGCTGGGGGATCGTGATTCTCTACCCGAAGCATTGCCGGAAACCAGCTGGCAATTGCTACAAGCCGATGCCTATCACTGCCCACGGCAGCATGCCGCGCACCGCAACTGTCCTTTCCATCTGGCACGCGCTGAAATTGATGACAGTCAGGTTCTGGTGGTAAACCACGCGTTGCTATTGGCCGATCTTGATGCCGGCAGTAGTGTGTTGCCGGCCCCCGAAGACTGCATTTACGTCATTGATGAGGCTCACCATCTGGCCGATGTAGGCCGGGATTATTTCTCGGCACGCGCATTACTCAGCAGCGAAGCCAGTCTGTGGCAAGACAAAGTGCAAAAACTGAAACAAATGCTGAACAAGCTGTTGCCGCAACATGCTGCCATTGGTGAGTTGCTGCGGCTTGCTGACGCAACCGATGAGTTTTTTGGTCACTATCAGCCAGTGCAGCGCCAAATTGCGGCGCTGTTTCGCGCTGCAGCCGGCGATGAACCGCATGTCAGATTCGCCGATGCGATATTGCCGGATTTACTGCAACGCCAGGCTGAACCGCTGCGTGACAGTAGTCAGAAGGTGCTGACCTCAATCGACAAACTGTTTCAGTTACTGCTCGAAGTGGCCAATGACGGCAAACTGTCCACCACTTCTTTGGCTAGCCTGCAGCAGGAGCTGAGTCAGTTACAACAAAAATTCAGCAGTCAGGCTGAACTTTGGGCCTGCTGGAACCAATCACAAAAGCATGTCAGCCAGGCGCGCTGGCTGGAAGCGGACGCCCAGCATATCAGTGGTCATGCCTGTCCGTTATCGGTCAGTTTTCAGTTAGAAGATTTGTTGTTCAGCCAGGCTCAGGCAGTGTTGTTATGTTCGGCCACATTAAAAACGCTTGGCAGTTTTGCGCATATCAGCCGCGAGCTAGGCCTGACCGATCATCCGGGTCTGCGTCAGCTCGAAGTCGCTTCGCCGTTTGCCTTTCGTGAACGCGGCTTGATCCACATTCCGCGGCTGAACACAGAGCCCACCGCAGATGCTTTTACTGACGAGCTCTGCCGCCGTCTCGCTGGTTTTTTACAGCCCGATGCCGGCAATCTGGTGTTGTTTGCGTCATATTGGCAAATGGAACAGGTCGCCGCAGCCTTGCGCCAGCAGGGGCTCAGTCTGTTAGTCCAAGGCGAAGCCAGCCGACAGGCTCTGCTCGACCTGCACAAAAGTAAAATTGATGGCGGCAGTGGCAGTATTTTGTTTGGTACGCAGAGTTTTTCCGAAGGCCTGGATTTGCCGGGCAAACTACTGACCAACCTGGTGATCACCAAATTACCCTTCGCCGTTCCCACCTCGCCGTTTGAAGCAGCCATGGCGGAAGCTATCACGAAACGCGGCGGCAATGCTTTTCTGACTCTGACAGTACCGGCCGCGGCACGCAAATTGGTGCAGGCCTGTGGTAGACTGCTGCGCCAGGAACAGGATTATGGCCGGATTGTGATCCTCGACCGCCGGCTGGTCAGCAAATCTTATGGCAGCGCCATGTTAAATGCCCTGCCGCCCTTTCAACGTCAGATAGATGAATAATCATGGAAGTACTGCTCGACCCCACCACGCTGGCTTTGCTCTGTGCTGTTGCCTTTATCGCCGGTTTTATTGATGCCATTGCCGGCGGCGGTGGACTGTTGACAGTCCCGGCCCTATTGACTGCCGGCCTGCCCCCGCATTTGGTACTGGGCACTAACAAGCTTGCGGCAACTTTTGGCTCGCTGACCGCTTCGTACACTTATTATAAGAAAAAGCTGTTTGATCCGGGTTTTTGGCGTCATGCGCTGTTGGCAACCGCGATTGGCGCCTGTATCGGCGTGCTGGTGGTGGATCAAATCAGCAAAAGCGCGTTGGAAAAAGTTCTGCCGGTATTAATCCTGCTGGCAGCCATTTATAGCTTATTCGCTAAAGTGCCGCGTGATGATCAGCAGCAATTGCCACTGCAAAACCGCAAACATATCTGGACCCAGCGCAGTCAGGGATTCGTGCTGGGTTTCTATGACGGGATCGCCGGACCTGGCACTGGTTCATTTTGGATGGTCTCCAGCATGGCGCTGTATAAAATCAATCTGCTGCTGACCAGTGGCCTCGCCCGCACCATGAATTTTGTTTCCAATGGCGTTGCATTAGTCACTTTCGGCTTGTTAGGACATATCCATTACCAGCTTGGGATTGCGATGGGCATTTGCCTGATGGCCGGCTCTTATATTGGGGCCCACACGGCGATCCGTTTTGGCAGCAAATTAATAAAGCCTTTGTTTATTTTGATGGTCATGGCGATTGCGACCCGGCTGTTGTGGCAACAATGGAGTCAGACCTGATGGCGGCTCAGCAACTGCTGCAACAACTCGAACACCAGTTGCTGACTCTGGCAGCACGGGCTGGCAAACTTGATCAGCATTTACCGGACTGGCAGCAACGCGATTGCTTTTCCAGTCAGTTATTTCAGACCCGTTCGCGCCATTTACTCGACTATGTACAAGAAAGTATGCAGCTGTGTCAGCGGATTAAAACCTACCTGGATAAACCGCAAGCACAGCAATCGCAACAAATGTTGTGCGAAAAACTGGCGGCACAGGTACAGGCCCTGATGCAGGCTTTCTCGAGCCAGGATGTTCGGCAAAAAGAACAGGCACCAAAATGGCGCGCTGCGCGCAGCAAAGCTGCACCGGCAACAGTGGCGCGACATCAGGCCGGTCAGTTACTGGCGCAACTGGGCGGCACTGCGCAGGCCATGCATCAGCAGTTGGCCGAATATCGTGGTTTTGAGCGTCGTTTGCAGGACATGGTGCAGGAATCCGCCCAGCAGCAACAAGCACCCGACGTGCAGCTGGCTTTGCATGCCCGGCTTGGCCGTTGCCGCAAAGCCATCAGTGCTTTGGAAGCCGAGATCCAGTGGTACGAGCAGCGTGGGCGTAAATCCTGATGCTGCCGCTGGTCTATCACGAATGCTATAGTGATTTGGTATTACCGGAACGGCATCGCTACCCGATTGGCAAGTATCGTGCGCTCTATCAGCAGTTATTGCGGGTTGGTGTGCCGGAAGTCTGGTTTGAGCTGGATACACCGCCGGCAACTGCGGCACAACTCGGCCTCGTCCATCATCCAGATTATATCGATGGGTTGTGTCGTGGCCAACTCGACAGCAAAGCGATGCGCCGGATTGGTTTTCCCTGGTCGGAATTTTTGCTGCAGCGCAGTCTGCAATCAGTGGGTGGCACTGTCCGCACCATGC
>JAIXSW010000534.1 GCA_027484495.1 Gammaproteobacteria bacterium | reverse complement strand
TTTTGACCAGCTGTTGAAGTATGGCGGCGAACATAACGCAGAAACTCATCAAAAGTCCAGTGGGATCCATCAGAAGGGCTGTGGCCATTGATAGAGTAGGGTCAGCGCAAAACCGCAGCTGAGCAGCAAAAAAAGCGTCCGTTGAATTTGCCGGCTCAGTTGCAGCGCATGCTGTAAATCCGCCAGCTGCGGGTTTTCTGGCGGACCAATTCGCTCGCGCCGTAGCTTGGTGCCCTGATACATCACCGGGCCTGCCAGATTGCGTTGCAGCGCAGCGCTCCAGGCCGCAAGATACCAACGATCCGCAGTGGGCAAGCCAGCATTCTGGCTGGCATTAAAATAACGCAAGGTTGGTCGAAATCGGTACAGTATGCCGACCAGTGCGCCATGCAACCACAACGCTGGCAAAGTGAAAAGCCGCCCACAGGCACTGACGGCGCCACTAAAAGCGCGCTGGCTGGGTATTTTTCCGGACCAAGCCTGTTGCAGCTCCAACAATAAGCGGTAGCTCAGCGCAAAAATTGCACCGCCGAGCAAATACCACAACAGCACCGCCACTGCATGCCGGACCTGGCGCTGCGCCAGCACTTCAATGCCAGCTTTCGCCAGACCTGTGGCAGACAGTGCTCCACATTCACGTCGCAGCAGAGGTTGCAGCTGATCTTTGGCCAATTGGTACTGCTGGCGTTGCAGACTGCTGGCCGCAGTTTGCACCTGTAATTGGTAATTGCGAAAATCCAGGCACAAATACAGCAGGACAGCATCAAAGCCAACCGGCCATTCTGACAACTGGCGCAAGGTCCAGCTTAACAGCAGCACTGGCAACAGCACGACAGCCAAAGCCAATGCTCCGGCGAGTCGTTGTTGTGACTGACTGTCAGTGCTTTTATTCACTTTCTGTTCAATACGTTGCGCCAGCAGGCGTAACAGCGGCCAGATCTGATATTGCTGCGGTAATGCGGCGTATTGCGACAGCAAAACCACCAGCAAAAACAACAGTCCCGGCTCGAAAGCCGGGATCTGCGTCAGGAGTTGCCAGTATTGGGCAGCGAGTTGTTGCATCGTTGCTTAGGCTGTCGCGTGCAATTCGCGCAACAACTCCAGCACCATGGCGCTACTGTTTTTCGATGCGATTTCCAGATAGGCGTCAAAAGAGGTCGGCGATTCTTTGCCGGCAATATCACTTAAGCTGCGGATCACGACAAATGGCGTGTTGAGCTGAAAACAAACCTGTGCGATGGCGGCGCCTTCCATTTCGACTGCCAGCATCTGTGGGAAAGTGGCGCGGGTTTTATTGATGCGTTCCGGTTCACACATAAACACATCACCGGTGGTAATAAGACCGGTTTTTGTTTTGCAGATTCCCAACGTATTGATACTGCGCACTGCGGCGGCAACTAAAGCCGGATCTGCGGTAAAAGCGGCTGGCAAACGCGGCAGTTGGCCTGGTTCATAGCCAAACGCCGTCACATCGACATCGTGATGGCGTAATTCGGTGGAGACGACGATATCGCCGACATTGAGCTCCGGGTCAAAACCACCGGCAGAGCCGGTATTAATCACTGCCGTCGGCTGAAACAACTGGATTAATAAGGTAGTTGCAATGGCTGCGGTGACTTTGCCGATGCCGGACTGAACCAGCACGACGTCATGGCCCTGTAGTTGGCCACGGTGAAATTCAAAACTGGCGACGCGGGTGGTCTCAATATTGTTGAGCTGCGCTTTGAGGATCGCAACTTCTTGTTCCATTGCGCCGATAATGCCGATTAATTGCATAGGGATAGTCCTGTGACCTGAGTCCTGTGACAAAAAATGGCATTATACAAGCCCGAAGGATAATGGCCCAGCGCGATTTCACGCCGGGCGTTTTGGCTCAGTCCGCAGCCTTCCCTGCGGCTTAAATCTGCAGGACTTTGGCGGCGCCTTCCGTCAGTTTACCTTGCTGATAATCCTGAATAGCCTGTTCAATTTCAGCCACTGAGTTCATCACAAATGGGCCATATTGCACCACAGGTTCCTGCAGCGGTTTGCCGGCCAGCACGATGATCCGCGCCGGACCCTCTGTACGCAGCTGCAAACTGTCGCCATCACTGAGCACCCCGGCATGGTGCAGCGGCACCCGATGACTGCCGAGCCAGACTTCGCCTTCATAGGGGTACACCAGCGCATTGTGGCCGGCCGGCACCGCCAGCGCTAAATCAGCCGCACTGTGCAGTTGCAGGTCCAGATAGAGCGGCTGTGTCGAAGCTGCACGGATCGGGCCTTTAGTCACGGGCAGTAACGGGACTTCGGTATTTGCCGGGCTTTGTAATGTTCCGGCGATGACTTTAATCAGACCTTGAGGGATCTTTGCCAACGGGATTTGCGCCGGATCTAAATCCAGATAAGCCGGCTCCTGCATTTTCTCAGCCGCCGGCAAATTCAGCCAGAGCTGAAAACCGCGCATCAGACCGGATTCCTGCTGCGGCATTTCCGAGTGAATAATGCCTCGGCCGGCGGTCATCCATTGCACACCGCCACTTTTCAGATGGCCACGATTCCCCAAATGGTCTTCATGCAGCATATGCCCGTCCAGCATATAAGTAACGGTCTCAAAACCCCGGTGCGGGTGCGGCGGGAAGCCGGCGATATAGTCGGCGGCTTCATCAGAGCCGAAACAATCCAGCATCAGAAATGGGTCTAACCGCCACTGCGGTTGCAGCCCAATGCTGCGGCGGATTTTCACGCCGGCACCGTCAGAGACTTGTTTGGCGGGCCAGAGTTGAGCGAGTTGACGTGCTTTCATTGGTAACAGATCCTGCAATATTGATGGGATGAGTAAACCCTAAAACTAATCGAAGTAAAATTGCAATGAATCCATATTTTAGTTCTAAATAATCGAATGAATGCGGCCTGCTATGCGCTGCTCATGTTGCAGCAACCAGATTTTTCGGTCCAGCCCGCCAGCGTAACCGGTTAGTTTGCCATCAGCGCCAATCACGCGGTGACAGGGCACAACAATGGCGAGCGGGTTACGGCCATTGGCGGCGCCAACGGCGCGCATCGCATTTTTATTGCCAAGCAGCTGCGCCAGTTCACCATAACTTTGGGTGCCGCCAAACGGGATCTGCCCCAGTTGCTGCCAGACTTGCTGTTGGAATAGAGTCCCGGCAGCGGCGAGCGGCAGCTCGAAAGTTTGGCGCTCACCGGCGAAATACTGCCGGAGCTGGTTTGCTGCCTCTGTTAATAGCGGCTCGGTGGCCCTATCACACTGCAGGTTTAGCAGTTCAAATGGCTCAACTGCGGCGCTGACTGATGGCAAATCAGCATGCCTGGCACCGGCCAGGCTTCGATCTTGCTGCACTGAAGGGAAATGCACTGCATGCAGGCCTGCCTGGCTGGCGTGGATCTCCAACGCGCCGAGAGGCGATAAGCAATAAGCAATATGGGTAGTTAAAGACATCTTATTCTCCTTGCCCGCTAGGGCTGTCCGCCAAACCAAACCAAAGTTGTAATGTGGCATAGCTGCGCCATGGCGCCAGCGCTGTGGCGTCAAAGCCCGCGTGTTGGCGGGCCAGCGCTTTTTGAATACCTAAATCGCCACCGAGCCAAACATCCGTTTCTGACAGCCCGCGCATACAGGCGTATGACACTGTCCAGGGGCCTATGCCTTTGATCGGCAGCCATTGCGTTGGGTGTTGCTCTGGCGCACTGCTCATGCTGGCGGCAAGGGCCAACAGGGTTTGGCGCCGGGCACCGGGAATTTTCAGCATTAACAACTCATTAGCGTGAACTTGTGCCGGTGTCGGAAATTGTCGCCACTGTATGTCGATTTTATGTGCGGCGGCTAAGCTTGGCGCCGCCTGTTCACTGCCCAACACCAACAGGCGATTGAGCTGTGCGCGTGCGCCGGCAATACTGACCTGCTGACCCAGAATCGCGCGGATGCCCGCTTCCCAAGCCGACCAAACCCCCGGAATGCGTAGGCCGGTTTTTACTTTGTCGCCAAGCTGCCCGCGCAGATGTTGTTCGATGATGTGCAAATCTGCATCCAGATCCAGCAAACGGCGAATGTGTTTGACTACCGGTAACAGCGTGTCGTGATGATGCCAATGCAGAGTTAGCTGCAGCGCATGTTTATCCAGGATTGGCCGGACCTCAAACCAACCATGATGCTGCCCCTGGCCAGGTGGCCAGTCAATCAACCGGCCATAACGATCACCGTCCAGCCATTCCAGGCCACTTAAAGTGCGTTGTTGCCAGAACTCCAGCAATAAATGCCAGGCCATTGGTGGGCGATAACTGAGTTCCAGCCCTATGACAGCAGAATTCTGCGACATGCGTTGTCCCCGTATTTGTGTCGGTGTCAGTTTTAGTTGTTGTTTAAATGCATCGTGGAAGCGGCGCAGGCTGTGAAAACCGGCCATTGCCGCAATCTCAGTCACCGGCATCGTGGTTTGATGCAGCAGCTGCTTTGCAAACAGGATTTGTTGATACAAGGCGTATTG
>JAIXSW010000507.1 GCA_027484495.1 Gammaproteobacteria bacterium | reverse complement strand
ACACGTGCAGAGCCCGCCGGGTCATCAGATGGACTCAGGATTTTAGTTTGCTTCTCAAGTTTAGCGCTGGCGGTTTGCAGTTTCTCCTGCGCATTAAGGATCGCATTCAGATTGATCTGATACTTCTGATTAAATGAAAGTCGCATCTGTTACTACCTCGCCGCCGCCAATAACGTGTCAAATATGGATTGGGATGTGGAGATAATCTTAGCCGCTGCAGCGTAAGATTGCTGGAAGCGGATCAGATTCGCAGCTTCTTCGTCCAGATTCACCCCGGAAATGGATTCATACCAGGATTGAGACTGTGCCAACAAGGCCTTGGACGATTCAGTGGCAATTTTCACCTGGCTGGTTTTCTCACCAATAAAACCGACCATTACCCCATAGCCTTCGTTCAAACTCATTTGGTTATCGGCACCAGGAACTGCAACTGCATTTTTTCTGATAATTTCTTTTTCCTGCAATTGTGCCAAAGCCAGACCGTTGCGGTTATCTTTCTGTCCACCGGTGTTGTAACTCAAAGTAAATTTATCACCAGCTTTTGGAACTCCTGAAATGGACATGTCAAAGCCATATGTCGTTAAACCTGCAGAGTTAAACAGATTGTTGTAATTCCCGGCAGACATGACCGCAGTAGTCCCAAGCAATGTATTTGCATTATTGCGGATCTCAAATTGCTCACCGCCAATGTACGTCAGTGTGAAAGGTTCTCCGTTCACATCGCCAGGAGAAGTAAACTGGGAACTGGCTGGATTGGTATTCGTGACGTTGATTGTACCAATTTTGCCATTTCCCAGATTGTTAACGCTGAATTCTCCACGCAGTGGTGAAGCCAAAGCCAAATCTTCAGGCCGGCTGTTTAGCAAAGTAACGTTCTGGGCGGCAACACCTAACGGTTTCAGCACAAACTGATCACCATTGCCAAAAGCGCCGGCAGAGTTATCCAATTTGATTTCGTAGCCGTTCAGAAAATTGCCCGGTACATTTGTACTATTAAAGGTTGCAGGATATGCAGTGATCGTTTGTGTGATTGCAGAGCCGGCAATCACTTTGCCTCGATCATCTAAGGTTTCCACTTTAAACTGATTCGGTGCGGTAAATGTCACCAATAAGTCATTTGGTGGAACATCTTTCCCTTTGCCCGATTCGACTGTCGCTGTCACGAGCCCAGCACCGGTATTGCTCGTCAGAGGATAACCACCATAAGTGCCCAAACTGAAAATGTTTTTGCCGAGCTGACCATTTCCGTCCATCCCCAGCCGATTCTGCGTATTAAACGCATCGGCAAGGCCGAGCGCCAACTGACCTAATTTGTTCTGGGTCGGTTCCAGTAGCTGCGCCCGGAACTCCAACAAACCGCCAATTTTGCCGCCAAGTGTCTGACTTTCAACTTCACCGATCACATTACTGTTGTAATCCAGTTGCAGCTGCAGAGTTTTACGTTCGGGATCAGGATTGCCCACAGCACTCATCAGACTGAATTTGCCGTGCTGTAATACCACTGACTGTCCGGTGTTGAGAAATACCAGCTTTTCACCATTTTCTGCATCAAGTGTGCTGATTTCAACCATCTCAGATAATTGACGTAATGCTTCATCACGTTTATCCAACAAATCCATCGGTACCGGTGTGTTGACGCCGGTACCATATGCTGAAATCTGTTTATTCATTTCTGCTATGGTGGTGATTTGCGAATTAGCTGCAGAAACCAGATTATCCAGTTGCTGGTTAATAGATGTGCGTTGCTCTAATACAATACTAGATAAGGTATTGAATTTACTTATTAAAGTTTGAGCACTACCCATAACAAGCTGGCGAGAAGATGTATTCGCCGGATCATTATTGGCGGATTGCAGCTGCTTAAACATATCCGAAATACCGCTGGAAATGCTGTTCGATGTATTGGAAAACAACGTATCGACCCGACTGGCTTCAGTCAGAAATTGCTGGTTATAACTTAAAGCAGAAGTATCACGACGCAGTTGTAACATAGAGAATTCATTGGCCAGCCGGTTGGTAGTCCCCCGGCCGACACCGAGCCCCAATATCGAAGACTGATATTCAGTGCTTTGCCGAACATACCCTTTGCTATTGAGGTTACTGATGTTATTACCGGTGGTATTAAGCAAGCCTGTACTGGCCAGGACACCTGAGGTGCCTATCGTTAGTAAATTATCAGCCATGGTTTACTCCTATTCAGGCGCATTGCACCGGTTCACAACGCTGTTTGACCTGAGTTTTTCAGCAAATTCCGTACCTCTTTAAGCACAGAACCATTCATCACCTGCAAAATTTTCTGTGCATAATTTGGATCCGTCGCATACCCAGCGGCTTGCAGCTGCTGGAAATAATTCGCCGTATCATGACTGACCGCAACTGCATCCTGATAACGCGGTTGTTGGCGAATAAAATCTACATAATCCTGCAAACTGGCCTGAACATCCTGATAAATACGAAATTTTGCTTTTTCCTGACGGGCAATACCTTGCCGGTATTCCAGCGTATCAACCACGGCGACTTCGCCCTGCCATTCGCCATGCGCTTTAATGCCAAAAAGATTAAAACTCTCACGGCCGTCCGCCGCTTTTAACATACGTTGACCCCAACCGGTTTCTAGTGCAGCCTGCGCTACCAGTGCCAATGGCTCCAGACCCAACTGACGGGCGGCCTGACGCGCAGCTGGCAAAATATTGCGGACAAACTCAGCTTCCGGTCCTTGCAGCGCAGCAAGTGGATCTGCTGTTTCGACGGCTGCAGCAACCGAAGTCGCCGGCGGTGTGAACTGCGCTGTCGTAGAGGCGGAGGACTGACCGCCATTTACCGGAGCGATAGCTTGTGCGACGACAATCTCCGCACCCAGTTGATGCAAGCCTGCCACGGCTGAAGCCGCAACGACCGGAGAAACTGTCTTTCCGATCACCTCACTGGCGACAACCGCCTTCGAAGATTTAGGCTCAATGCTATGCTGCGCCGGATAGATGATACGTTCTGCGTCAAGTTTCATCGCCTGATTCGTGGGGAGTGCTTTGGCATGCACCACCTTTTCCAGCGGCAACGATTTTTCTGTTTGTTCAGAAAACTGATTTGATGCGGGCACCAGGCTCGCTGCTCTACTTTTTGCAGCTTCTGGCGCCAGTTGTTGCACCATCAGATCAGCGAGTCCCAGCGTGCCCTTTTTTGATAGCTCTGCGGTCAATTGACTGTCGTACATATCCCGATAAAATCCGGTCGCCTGACTATTTAACGGGTTATCTTCCTCAAACGTCTGGTTGGCTTTGCGCATACTCGACATCAGCATGCCCATAAAAACTGATTCAAACTGCTGTGCCGCCTGCCGGATCGCGCCGACTTTATCCTTACTGGCTAAAGCCCGGATATCGTTGAGGCTGGAGAGGTCGTGATACGACACATCAACTTGCGGCGCAGCCATGTTAGATCACCACCAATTCGCCGTGAATAGCACCAGCTTCTTTCAGTGCTTCCAGAATGGCCATCAGGTCACCAGGCGCAGCGCCCACTGCATTCACAGTCTGCACCAGCTCATCCAGCGTGGTACCGGGATCAAATTTAAACATCCGCGATTTATCGGGCCGGACATCGATAATGGTATTTTGCTCAACGGCGGTCTGACCGCCGGCCAATGCATTCGGTTGCACTACAGTTGGATTTTCAGCAATGGTTACTGTCATACCACCGTGCGTGATCGCTGCCGGAAACAGCCGTACGTCTTTGCCGATCACAATAGTGCCGGTTCGCGAATTGATAATGATTTTGGCGGCATCGGATGCGGGTTCAAAACTGAGATTTTCCAGCGTGGACAGGTAGGATACGCGCTGATCGATGTCGCGCGGCGCACGCACCTGTACCGAACGAGCATCAAGCGTGCGCGCAGTGTCAGCACCAATAAACTGATTGATAGCTGCCGTCAGATTTTTGGCTGTCGTGAAGTCACCACGATTTAAATTAAATGTGATGTAATCGCCCTGCGCGAATGGCGTTGGCACTTCGCGCTCCACAGTGGCGCCATTCGGAATACGGCCTACTGTTGGTGTGTTCACTACAACTTGTGAACCATCAGCTCCTTCCGCACCAAGACCTGACACGATGAGGCTACCTTGTGCCACTGCATACACCTGCCCATCCAGACCTTTCAAAAAAGTCTGCAACAGTTGTCCGCCACGCAGACCTTTGGAACTGCCGACTGAGGCAACCGTGATATCCAGATTCTGTCCGGGCTTGGCAAAAGGTGGCAATTCTGCTGTCACTGCAACGGCTGCAACATTTTTAATCTGCGCTTTCATGCCGGCCGGTAAATTGATACCAAAATTCGCCAGCATGGTTTTAAAACTTTGCTCGGTAAACGGACTTTGTTCGCCTGTCCCCGGCAAACCAACTACCAGACCATAACCAACCAGTTGGTTGTGCCGCACGCCTTCGACTGTTGCAACGTCTTTGACTCGTGCTGCATGAGCCGCCGTGCCAAACAGGATCAATAGCATACCGAACAGGTACTTAGACATAGATTACCCCTTGCCTCAGAATGGCCACAGTGCGCTTGAAAAAAACCGGGTCAGCCAGCCAGGACCTTGTCCGCCGTGCGCGGCGCCCGTGCCGCTGTATTCAATCCGCGCGTTGGCAATCTTGGTAGATTCAACGGTATTGCGCGAATCGACGTCTTCTGGCCGGATCACGCCAGTCAGGCGGATATACTCCTTGCCGGTGTTCAATGTCAGCCATTTCTCACCACGGATAACCAAATTGCCGTTTGCCATCACCCGCAACACATTCACCGAAATATCACCCACCAGACTATTGCTCTGGTCTGCTTT
>JAIXSW010000407.1 GCA_027484495.1 Gammaproteobacteria bacterium | reverse complement strand
AGAGCGGTGATGGATTTTTGCTGCGACTGGCGTTGTTTATATAAAAAGCGCAACAACAGCACTGCATATGTATAGGGCAGTGCCCAAACCAGTGATGCAGTGATGTTGAAGGCTGAAGGGTCGCCAAGAAACAGCATACTGAGCAGCGTTATTCCGCAAACAAACAACAATGCACCACTATGGAATAACCAGAACTGCCGGTCTCGTGGGTAGAAATACAATGCAGGCATAACGCGCTATAACCTCGGTTGCTGGCCAGTTGTCGGTGGAAAGCTGGCAGTGGACAGCTTTCAGTAGACAGTTGTCAGAAAAATGCGCCGTCAGACTTGCCCATCTGACGACGTTCATCAGTGTTGCCTGATCATTGGCTGGACCTTACCAAATCCGCAGCCGGTTTGCTTGGGTCTTAAACATGGCATCACCGGGTTTGGTTGAAAATGCCTGATGAAAACCATCGATATTAATCACCACGCCGTTGATCCGAAACACATCAGGGGCGTGTGGATCAGTCACCAGCCACTGTGTCGCCAATTCAGGACGGAATTTACTGCGACGACTTTGCGCATAACTATAGAAAAATCTTTGTTCACCGGTCATGCCATTGATCACTGGCGACTTCTGGCCTTTTAACGTTTTGATATAGGCGTCGTAGGCGATTTGTAAGCCGGCTAAGTCCGCCATGTTTTCAGCTAAGGTCAGCTGCCCGTTGACATGTTTGCCCGGAAACAGTTGGTAAGCGCTGAATTGCTGTACCAGCTTGTCGCCCATTGCTTGAAATGCAGCTTTATCTTCTGCAGACCACCAGTTGCGAAAGTTGCCGTCGCCATCAAATTGGCTGCCCATATTGTCAAAGCCGTGACTGATTTCATGGCCAATAGTCGCACCAATTGCGCCGTAGTTGGTGGCATCATCGGCATTCATGTCAAAGTAGGGCGCCTGCAGGTGCGCGGCGGGGAATTCGATATCATTGCGCAGTGGGTTGTATTGCGCATTGACCATTTGCGGCAGCATATCCCAATCGCGTTTGTCAGCTTTTTTGCCGGCTTTGGCGGCTTTCAATTCCCAGTCAAACCGGGCGGCACGATGCTGATTACCGAGCGCATCACCCGCGACAATATGCAGGCTGCTATAGTCGCGCCAGACTTCCGGGTAGCCAATTTTAGTGCCGTATTTGGCGATCTTATCCAGGGCCTGTTGCTTGGTCGCGGGTGTCAGCCACGTCAGTTTGCTGATAGCGTCGCGGTAAGCTAACAGTAGATTTTGTACCAGTTCCTGCATACGGGCCTTGTGATCGGCGGGGAAGTGACGTGCCACGTACAGCTGGCCAAGTGCTTCGCCCATTGCACTGTTGAGTCTGGCCACGGCTTTTTTACTCTGTGGCTCCGGCTGGGTCTGACCATTTAAAGTGGTGCCGTAAAAGGCAAAATGGGCGGCACGAAATTCGGCCGACAGCAGCGGTGCCGCTTCATTCAGGCTTTGCAGTTTTGTGTAGGCCTTCCAGTGCGCCAATGGGATCGTGGCATAAAGCTGAGTGATCGCCAGCACAGCACCCGGCTGCAAATTGCTCAGCGTGGTTTGCCCCTTTAAGTTCGCACCGTCCAGAAACGCCTGCCAATCAAAACCGGGCGCGGCTTTAATCAGTTCTGCGATTTGCATCGTGGCAATGTTGCCAGGATCCCGGCTCTTCGCCAGTTCCCATTGCGCTTGTGCGATTTGGCTTTCAACACGCAGTGCCTGATCGACCAGCGCTTGAGCCTGTGGTAATTGCGCCAAGTTGGCTAACTTTAATAAATAGGCACGATAAGCCGTGAAGATGCTGGCTGACTGCGTGTCGTTACCCGGCAAATAATAACTGCGATCCGGTAAACCTAAGCCGCCTTGTGCCAACATCGCCTGATTGGTAGTTGGGTCTGCAAAGCCAGGCATCACAAACGGAAAATGTACCGGCGTCTCCATGCGGCCTTGTGCTTTGCCCTGCCAATGCGCTAACTCACTGGTGGAACTCAGTGCATCGATTTCGGCCAATATGGTGTTGAGCGGTGTCCGGCCAAGCTGGTCTAACCGGGCTGTATCGAGGTAACTGGCATAAAAAGTACCGACTTTATCCGCCACGCTGCCAGCAGGATTTTTGCTAGCGGCCAGCTCGGTGATGATTTGGCTGAGTCGTTGCGAAGTGATGCCGGGCAAATCTGCACCAAAAATAAACGACGCATCGGCAGGGATCTGTGCGCTATTCAGCCAGTCGCCGTTCACCGCCAAATAGAAATCATCCTGCAGACGCGGCGTTGCCGCCGTTGAGTTTTGCATTGCCGGTGTTGAGTTGAGCGGTGCTGTTGGGGTTGCCGCCATAGCGTAGCTGCAACTGAACAGGGTGGTGCAAATAAGGAGCTTGTTCATCTGATTTCCTCTTAACTAAACCGAGATCTGCGAAGTGGCCGCAGCCGGCTGCATGGGTCTGGCCGGCATTATTAATCAGTGAAAATCAGCAGAGGAAATTAGGTGCCGGACGGAGATTAGCGGGTTTAAGTGGTAGAAACCGGTGGGTTTCGCTTCGCGTTACCCACCCTACCAGCCGGATAAACCATCGTAGCGGCAATGAGAAAAGCGCGGAAGGCGCGAACGGGCGAGCGCAGTAGCAAACGGATGTTGGTTTCGGCGCTGATGTTTTTGCATTGATGAGGCTAAAGCGGGCTTCTGGCGTTATACCTGCTCGCCTTTACTTGCCCAAAGCAGCCGCCGGCCTTAAACTTTGCACACTTTTTTCCCGTCACAGGACTGCCACTTTGACCGACGCGACTTCGTTATTCCGGCTTAACAAATTTATCAGTGACACCGGCTTTTGCTCGCGGCGCGAAGCGGACAAGCTGATTGAATCCGGTCAGGTCAAAGTGAACGGGCAAGTAGCTGTAGTTGGCACCAAAGTGTCAGCCGACGACCGCGTCGAAGTGGCTGGCAAGCCGCTGAAAAATAAACCGCGCCGGGTCTATCTGGCTTATCACAAACCGGTTGGCATCACCTGCACCACCGAGCTGCATGTCAAAGGCAATATT
>JAIXSW010000447.1 GCA_027484495.1 Gammaproteobacteria bacterium | reverse complement strand
CGAAGCCTGCGCTGCTACGTAACTGTTTTCAGACAGCAAGCGGAGGCAGCAAATGCATGTAGTTATTTTGGGTGGCAACAGCGGGATAGGTGCGGCATTAACAGCGCATTATCTGCAACAACAGGCGCAGGTATCGGTATTCAGCCGCGCAGCTCTGGCAGATGCGGTACTGCCAGACGCGGCTCCCGGTTTACAGCAATATCAGTATCAGCCAGAGATGCTGGAGCAAGCGCAGTCGCCGCTGCATGAAACGCTGAAAACCGTATTTAGCCAGCCGGTAGACCTGGTATTTTGTTGCCTGGGTCTGCTGCATCAGGACCAGCTACAGCCAGAAAAAAGTCTGCGTCAACTCAGCGCGGCGGGCTTACGCCAAGCCTTTGAAGTGAACACGATATTGCCGGCGCTATGGCTGCAGGCGATCTGGCCTTGGCTCAGCCAGTCACCGCAAGTGAAGTTATGTTGGTTGTCAGCGAAAGTGGGCAGTATTGCCGATAATCAGGCCGGCGGCTGGCATAGCTATCGCGCCAGCAAAGCGGCGTTGAATATGCTGGTGCGCTGCGCGTCGATTGAACTGAAGCGTTCACTGCCACAGGCAACGCTGGTGGCGCTGCATCCGGGCACGACCGATACCGCGATGTCGAAACCGTTTCAGCGCAATCTGCCGGCCGGACAGCTACAGACGCCCGCAGATACTGCACGGCGACTGGCAGCGACTGTGGCAGACCTGACACCGGCGCAAACCGGTGCATTGTTGCATTGGGATGGTAGCGTCTTACCTTATTGATCCGTACAGAACACGTGCATACTTCGGCGATCGACCACCGGCAATTCACTGCAGACGCTGATTTGCCGCAGCGGTGGCTTCAGCAGAATGCCCTTTTTTAACAGCGCTTGCTGCAGCTGCAATTGCCAGCCAGGCAACAAGCCAAGCAACAGCTCACGCTGTGTTGCCGGCGCCACCAGATGAACCAACAAGCTTTGCGGAAAATGTTCAAACTGCAGCTGATAAGCAAAACCGCTGCAACCCTGCGCTTGCCACAGTGGCCATAGCGCTTGTAGCACTTCACGTAGTTTTTGCTCTTGCTGCTGACAACGCGCCGACAGTTTGCGGCTCAGCCAATCCGGCCCGGCTTTGACAGTAGCCATCAGCAATACTGCCCGGCAACCCAGCCCGAGCTCCAGGCCCACTGGAAGTTGTAACCGCCCAGCCAGCCGGTGACATCCATCACTTCGCCGACAAAATACAGACCCGGCTGCTTTTTCGCTTCCATGGTCTTAGACGATAGCTCGTTGGTGTCAACGCCACCCAGCGTCACTTCGGCAGTCCGATAACCTTCGGTGCCATTGGGTTTGAAGACATAGTGATGCAAAGTCTGGCTGATTGTCGCGATGGATTTATGTTGCAGCGCTTTCAGTGGCTGGTTGTTGATCACTTTGATTTCTATCAGTTTTTCAACCAAACGCTTCGGTAAAACTTTACCCAGTGCAGTTTTCAGTTCCTGATCCGGATGTTTTTGCTGTTGTTCCTGTAAAAACGCCGACAAATCGAGCTGAGGGAGTAAATTGATCAACAATTCATCGCCAGGTTGCCAGAACGACGAAATTTGCAGAATCGCCGGGCCGCTCAGACCCCGGTGGGTAAACAGCATATCTTCCGGAAACATCACATCATTCGCTTCCGCGGTGACTGGCAGCGCGACACCACTGATCTCTTCAAATACCGCTTTGTCGGCCGGCTGCCAGGTCAGCGGCACCAGTGCGGCGCGCACCGGTAAAACGTTTAAGCCAAACTGCTCAGCCAGCTGATAACCAAAAGCGGTAGCGCCTAAATTGGGCAAACTTAAGCCCCCACAAGCGACGACCAGACTCTGGCAAGTCCGCGTCAATTCAGGCGTGACCACCTGAAACAAACCATCACTATGCGTCACACTGCTGATCTGCTGTTGCAGCGCAATTTGTACACCGGCCTTACGGCATTCACTGCTTAACAGCTCGACAATGTCTTTGGCGCTGTCGTCACAAAACAGCTGACCCAGTGTTTTTTCGTGATACGGAATTTGGTATTGCTGCACCAGACTAATGAAATCCCATTGGGTATAACGGCTCAAGGCAGACTTGCAGAAATGCGGGTTTTGCGACAGGTAATTCTGGTGGCTGGCATAGATGTTGGTAAAATTACAACGCCCGCCGCCGGACATCAGAATTTTCCGACCGATCTTTTTACCGTTATCCAGCACCAATACCCGACGACCGCGTTTACCGGCTTCAATCGCTGCAAACAAGCCGGCGGCACCAGCGCCAATCACAATTACATCCCACTGCTGCATCTGGTTTTTACCTCTGAATTGAAGGTTCAGCGCCACTACAGGCAGTATCGCGCTAAAAGCCGGCTATTGTCCGGTGGATTGCGCCGAAAGGCAAACTCAAGACAGGCTCTAACAGCCAAACATGACAAAAACGCCAGAAATATCAGTATTTTTTATACCTTTTAGATCTAACTTATTACCGTTAGCTATAATTTCACAGTTGTAACTATTTGTAATAATTCACAGCTATCACGCCGGTTGCAGCGCGATCCCTGCGGACGGTTTGCACCACTTCAGTGCGGCGCAATTTTTCGCAAGTCCCATTTATATAACCAAATGTTAATTTAGTTATCTTTACAGCACTAATGCATTGATGAATTATTGCCCTGCCCGCAGCACAGCCGTGTACGTCCGGTACAACAGCAAAAAACTATAGCGGGTACTGTCCAGGCAATTACAACATGTCGTTATTGAGAACTTACAATGCAACAATTCAAATTACATAAGATCGCCCTTGGAACTCTGACAGCATTGATGCTGACCCCAGTCGCCGCGCAAGAAGTCATTCTGGCGGATACCAAACAAGCCTCTGAAGCCAATACCCAATTTATCCTGACTTACAAACAGACCGGCAATGCCACAGGCTCAGCCAAGTCAGATCTGATGTCACAAAGTTTCGCTGATGAACAAATCAATGTGCAGCAACACGTTGAAGAGGAACTGTCCGTGCTGGCCGGTTCTGAGCTGGATTATGTCCGCGCCAGTGCGGTGAATGGCCGGCATATTGTCCGTGCCGAGCGTCGCCTCAGTGCGAAAGAAAAAGCTGACATGATCAAATCATTGAAGAATGACCCGAGTGTCGGCGAGGTCGAGGAAGACCGTCTGTTACAAATCATGGCAACGCCAAACGACACGCAATACAACAACCAGTGGCACTACTACGAAAATACCGGTGGCCTGCGTGCTCCGGCAGCCTGGGATCAAGCGGATGGAACCGGTGTTGTCGTCGCAGTACTGGATACCGGTTATCGTCCACACGCGGATTTGAATGCCAATATCCTGCCTGGTTATGACATGATTTCTGACGCTTTCATCGGCAACGATGGCAGTGGCCGAGACAACGATCCGAAAGATCCGGGTGACTGGGTCGCGGTGGGTGCCTGCGGTGGCGGTGAGCCGACACAAGCGCAAGATTCCAGCTGGCACGGTACCCATGTTGCCGGCACTATCGCTGCTGTGACCAATAACAACAGCGGCGTCGCGGGTGTGGCGTACAAAGCCAAAGTGGTACCAGTCCGGGTGTTAGGTAAATGTGGTGGTTACACCTCAGATATCGCCGACGGGATTATCTGGGCATCAGGTGGCACAGTGTCGGGCGTTCCGGTGAACGCGAACCCGGCCAAGGTCATCAATATGAGTTTGGGTGGTGCCGGTGCCTGTGATTCAACCACGCAGGCGGCCATTAACTCAGCACGCTCACGCGGCACTGTCGTGGTGATTGCAGCGGGTAATGACAATGACAACGCCAATAACTACAACCCGGGCAACTGTAGTGGTGTCGTCAACGTCGCATCGACTAACCGCAACGGGGGCCGTGCTTATTACTCTAACTACGGCACTTCAATTGACGTGGCAGCACCAGGTGGTGCCATGAACTCAGCGAACGACAGCAACGGCGTGCTTTCGACCTATAACACAGGCACCACAACGCCGGGTTCGGATAGTTACGGCTATTCGCAAGGCACCTCCATGGCAGCTCCGCATGTCGCTGGGGTCGCTGCACTGGTTCTGCAGAAAAAGCCAACAGCTACGCCGGATGAAGTGGAATCCATTCTGAAAACTACTACCCGTGCCTTTCCGGCCACCTGCTCAAACTGTGGTTCCGGGATTGTTGATGCGGCAGCGGCAGTAACCAAAGCGGCCGGTGGTACCAGCGGCGGAACGACTCCAGTCACCACGACTACACCGAATATCTCGGTGGCAAAAAGCGCCTGGAAATATTACACCCTGACCGTGCCGGCAGGTCGCACCACGCTGACCATCAATACAGCCGGTGGCACCGGTGATGTTGACCTCTATGTGCGGCTGGGTTCACAGCCAACATTGAGCAGCTACACCTGTCGTCCATACAAAACCGGTAGCACCGAGAGCTGCAGCTTCACCAACCCAACGGCAGGTACTTACCATATCGGCTTGTACGGTTATGCCGCAGTCACAGGTCTGACACTGACCACTAGCCATCAGTAACCCGTCAGCCAAGATTAAAAAAGCCGCATATTGCGGCTTTTTTTTGCGGCGTGTTGACGATTAGTGCTTCAGCCGCGCGATCAATGACTACCGGCATTTACACCGATGCGTTGCTGATAGCCGGCAACAAAGGCTTGCCAGTGCGCCGGGGTAAAATGAAAAGATGGCCGCAGGCCCTGTTCCTTCAGCAAACTGCGTTGTAACCGGGCCACCGGTTCCGACCACCAGTGCTGGCCTTTACGCCGCGCACATTTATCAAAATCAATCAGCCAAAATTGTCCGGCAGCATCAAGCAGAATGTTATGGCAGTTCAAATCAGAGTGATAAACACCGGCCTGATGCAACTGTGCCACCAGCGCGCCAAGCTGTTGCCATTGCGCGTTGCTTAACGCCTGCTGCTGCAGATAATGATACAAGTCCTGACTCTGTGGGATCCGTTCCAGCAGAATATCAGCACTGTAACCAAAGCCGCGTTGCTGATAACGGGCAGCCACCGGCGCCGGAACCGGCAGTCCGGCCTGACGCATCCACAGCAATAAACGGAACTCGGCCAGACCACGGCTCGTCGCCACCGGCACCGGTGCAAACCAGTCGCGATTGAGTTTGCCAATCAGACCACCGCGGTAATAATGCCGCAGTACCCAGTCGGTCTCAGCGCCGGCAGCGCGGACAAAATACACGGTATTGCGGCCAACCGAATGACCGGTGACAGCCTGCTGCGCTTGCCAATAAGTAGGGTTAAACACCGCAGCCGTCTGCAGTTCAGCTGGCAATGCCGGCGCAGACCAGCGCAATTCGCCAGGCAATACCGCCGGCGTGGCCATCGCCAGTTGCGCAACCTGCGCCAAAATTCGTGCGGTCGCGCCGCCCTGTTGCTGATACAGCTGCAAACCAGCCGCAGCCAGTTGCTGACATTCAGCAGGTGCTGCCAGTAACTGCAGCACCTGCTGACTCAGCGCTTCAGCGTCCACGACCCAGCGCACCGCATCCTGTTGCGATAGCAGCTGATAGGCCTGAGCAAAATTAAACACATGGGGGCCAGATAACACAGGTTTGGCCAGGCACATGGCTTCGAGTGGATTGTGCCCGCCATGCGGGATCAGCGAGCCACCGATCAACACCAAATCCGCCGCCTGATACCACAGCATCAGTTCGCCCATACTGTCACCGAGTAACACAGCAGTTTCAGCACTGACCGCAGCATCCCGGCTGCGCCGGACATAGTTCAAGCCAGAAGATTCAATCAACCGCGCGACGCTGTCAAACCGGTCCGGATGTCGTGGCACCAGGATCAGTAACAAGTCCGGTTGTTGCCGGCGGATCTGAGCAAAAGCACTGAGGATGATTTCATCTTCACCAGCATGGGTACTGCCGGCGACCAACACCGGTCGCGGCCCCCAGTCGGCGCGAAGCGCCTCGGCTCTCGCCGCCAAATCCGGCGCGATACGCATATCATATTTTAAATTACCGGCCCGGCTGGCGAGCGCTCCTGCAGTTCTGTGACAACCAGCCAGCACATTAAAGCGGGTCGCAGTGGCATCATCCTGCGCCAGAATCGCCGTTAACTGCTGCAACATCGGTTTGACTAACCAGGCAAACCGGCGGTAACCGCGGGCAGAACGTCGCGACAAACGCGCATTAACCAGCAAAACCGGGACCTGATGACGGCTGGCGATGCGCAGCAAGTTCGGCCATAACTCAGTTTCCAGCAGCAAGATAAGTTGCGGCGCCAGTTTTTGCAGCAAGCGGCGATTTGCGCCCGGCGTATCAAACGGCAGATAACAGTGATAAACCCGGCCAGTTTGGAGATGTGCAGCAAAATGCTGGCGAATACGCGCGGAACCGGTCGGCGTGGTGCAGGTAACAGTCACAGGCAATGCCGGATAATCCCGCAACAAGGCTTCAATTAACGGAATAGCCGCTACCACCTCGCCCATCGACACCGCATGCACCAGCAATCCGCCCTGAAGCCGTGCCGGGACCTGTTGCAACGCAAAGCGCTCAATAAAACGTTGCCGGTAGGCCGCATCAGCGCGGCTGCGCCAAACAAACAGCAGCAGCAACAATGGACGCAGCAGATACATCAGCAGGCTGTAACACACTAAGGCCAGTCGGGACAAAACGGCTTCCGTCTATTTGCATAAGAAAACCCGATCATACTGGCTGCGCCATGGCTTTGCCAGTGAGCTGACTTTTTCCCGCCAAAGCGCTGATCGCAAGGCTCGCGCTTTGCGTAAAACACAATGCCATTCTAAATAAGAATAGTTCGTGTTATATTACGCAGTAAAGAAAGGTTAATCCGCCGGAGTTTTCAGATGTCAGCCTTGTATTCAATTTCCTTATCTCCCGTTACCCAGGCCATCCGCATTGCGTTGATTGCCGCCGCTTTGCCATGCAGTGCCATTGCTGCTGACAGCCTTGATGATGAATCGAAGAAAATCGAACATATTGAAGTGAAAGGCGAAGCGCAGAGTTACAAAGTCGAAGCCATTAGCACAGCGACTAAAACCAATACGCCGCTGCGCGATATTCCGCAGGCCATTACGGTCCTGACCGAAGAGCAAATCGACGACCAGGCCATGCAGAATATGGCCGATGTAGTGCGTTATGTGCCGGGTGTGCAGATGGCACAAGGCGAAGGCCACCGTGATGCACCAATTTTCCGCGGTAATACCTCCACTGCCGACTTCTACATCAACGGCATGCGCGATGACGTGCAATACCTGCGTGATTTATACAACGTGCAGCGCATTGAAGTGTTAAAAGGCCCAAGCGGCATGATTTTCGGCCGTGGCGGTGCCGGTGGTCTGATCAACCGCGTCACAAAACAGGCCAACTGGTCTGATACCGGTGGCATCGATGCGTCTCTCGGTTCGTGGCAACAAGCCCGGGTCAGTGGCGACTACAACTATGCCGTCAACGACGAACTGGCGGTGCGATTGACCGGGATGTATGAAGACTCGGAAGGCTATCGCGATTTTTACCGGCTGGAACGTTCGGCAGTGAACCCAACCCTGACCTATCGCCTGGCTGATCGCACCACGCTGGCACTTAGCTATGAACATTTTGACGATGAGCGCATCACGGACCGCGGCATCCCGTTTGACCCGGCGACCAATCAACCGCTGCAAATCAACCGCGCCACTTTTATCGGTAACCCGGATCTGAGCGACTCTACCGCTACTGTCGATGCGGTCTCTGCCACCCTCAGCCATGAGTTTTTAAGCGGTGCTTTGCTGGTCAACCAAACGCGCTACGCTGACTACGACAAGTTTTATGGCAACGTGTTTCCGGGTGCCTACACGCCGGCCAATGGTCGTGTTGCGGTCTCTGCCTATACCAGCGGGACCGACCGCAAAAACCTGATGAATCAGACCGATCTGACTTTTGAAGCCAAAGCTGGCACTCTCACTCACAAAATGCTGGTGGGTGCCGAGTTGAATCAACAAGATACCGATAACGTGCGGCTGACCGGTTATTTCACTGATGTTAGTGCGAACGCAACTTCGGCTTTTGTCACGCTGGCCAATCCGATTTATCGCGGCACTATCCAGTTCCGCGCTTCAGCGACTGATGCAAACAACAGCAGCGATGCCAAAGCCAAAGCGGTGTATCTGCAAGACCAGATTGAAATCACGCCACAGTGGCAGGCCGTATTGGGTCTGCGTTATGACGATTACCAGGTCGAACTGGAAAACCATCGCAATGGCAGCGTGATCGAAAGCGAAGATGATTTATTGTCGCCACGCGCCGGTCTGATTTACAAGCCGGTCGAAGATGTGTCGATTTATCTGAATTACAGCAAAGCCTATGTGCCGCGCGCCGGTGAGCAAATGGCGTCGCTGACCATCAGCAACGCCGCGCTGGATCCAGAGTCATTTATCAATCACGAATTCGGCGTGAAGTGGGATATCAATGACAGCTTGTCGGTGGCGACCGCGCTGTATCAGCTCGACCGCACCAATGTCGCTGTGACAGATCCGGTCAATCCGACCCTGTCGATTCTGGTCGACGGCCAGCAGGTCAATGGCGTGGAGTTTGAAGTGAATGGCCAGCTCAGCGCACACTGGGATTTTGTTGCCGGTTATGCGTTCCAGGACAGCGAGATCCTGGCGCCAGCCGCACAAAAAGGTAAACAGCTGAGCCAGGTGCCGGAACACAGTTTTTCATTGTGGAACCGGTATCAGGTCAACGAACAATGGGGCGCTGGTTTAGGTCTGGTCAGTCAGTCTTCCGCTTTTGTCGCGGTCGACAATCTGGTGACTTTACCGGGTTTCACCCGTGTCGATGCCGCAGTGTTTTACACGCCAATGCCAGAACTGCGGCTACAGCTCAATCTGGAAAACCTGACCGACAAAACCTATTACGCCACAGCGCATAGCAATAACAACATCACCCCAGGCTCACCGCGCGCCGCCCGGTTAGGTGTCAGTTATAAGTTCTGATCACTGGATCTAACTGATGATGAAAGCCCGCTCGCGGGCTTTTATGCTATTAAATCCGCGAAATTTTTTACCTGATGCACAAGTTGCGCTGTTTGGCCGGTCTACACGTATAGGTATTTACCGAATGGCGTTGGCCGGAGATTTGTGATGCGTAGCTCTGTCGTTTCTATGTTCGTTGCCGCTTGTTGCGGTTTTGCCCTGTTGAGCGCCCCTGCCGCACTCGCGGCTGGGTCCGTCCCGGCCCAGGCCAGTATGCAAAAAGACAGCATAGTTCTGGGTGCCGGCTGTTTCTGGGGTGCAGAAAAACGCTATGCCGCTATTCCCGGCGTACTGAATGCCGTATCCGGTTATGCCGACGGTAAAGGCGTGGAACCCACTTATCGCGCCATCACCGCAACGGCGCGACGGCTGGACCCGAACAATCATGCCGAAGTGGTCAAAGTCAGTTTTGACCCAAGTAAAGTGTCGTTACGCCACATTCTGCAAGTCTATTTCGAACAGCATGACCCCACGCAGCTCAATCGCCAGGGCAATGATATAGGAACTCAGTATCGCTCGATTATTCTGGTACAAAACGCCAGTCAGCAGGCGCTCGCAGAAGCAGTCAAAGCACAGTATCAGCAATTACTCAGTGCTGCCGGTTTTGGCGCTATTACCACACAGATTAAAGCGCTCAGCGAGTTTTTCCCGGCCGAAGACTATCACCAGGATTATTTAGTTAAAAATCCGGATGGATATTGCCCGGACCACAGCACCGGCGTGCGCTTTAACGCCACGGCCATCGCGCCGGTCGACAATAGTGCTTTGCTCAAGGGCAAGCAGCTGCTGGTGCTGGAAGCCGAAGGCTATTGTCCATACTGTGAAAAATTCCGCAAAGAAGTGCTGGAGCACTACCGCGGTGTGATCCCTGTATCCACCCGTACCAGCGCCCAGCTACAGGGCCTGACGCTGAAGACTCCCACCTTTGCCACACCCACATTGTATTTTCTGCAGGATGGCAAAGAAGTGTTTGGCCATCAGGGTTATCTGAATCCAAAAGAGTTTTATCAGGCACTG
>JAIXSW010000375.1 GCA_027484495.1 Gammaproteobacteria bacterium | reverse complement strand
GGCACTGGCATGCGCCTGTTCATGCGCCCGGACTTCGGCATCGCGTTTTTTCAGTTCCGCCAGTTTGCGTTGTTCAGTCGATTCCTGCTGTGAGTCCCGACCGGACTGACCTGAACTGTCCTGCCCCGAACGACCTTCTGGATCGCGTTCTTGCGAGCGTCCTTCGACGGCTTGTTTCAGCTCAGTACCGCGGTTTTTAATTTCGTCGCTGTAGGTGGGATTATTTTGCGCTGTATTGCGGCTTTTATCTTCGGAGATAACGCCTTTCTCTGCCGCACTGCGTTCCATCTGTGCAACAGGCTCGATGATATCGCGCTTCAGATTTTCCCGACGCGCCAGATCTACTGCCGGATTTCCGACATAAGGCGTGACATTGGGATAAACCGAAGTGATGGCCATTATTTACACCTCAGGCACTGACATCAATCAGCGTACCGAGCATTTCATCGGCGCTTTTTATAGATCGGACGTTGGCCTCGGCATAGACAGACTCGGTGGCCAGTTGCACCAGACTTTGCTCCAACGCCGGTGTTTTCGGCGCGGCAACTGAGGGTTCTGGCTGCTGCGCAACAGCGTTGCGGTCTTGTGCATTTTGCACCCGCTGCTGATTGATGGTTTCTCGATTGATATTCACTGTGGCTTCCGTAATTCCATTGGAAGCACGTTGCAAGCCCTGCAAACCTGAGGCATAAGCGGACTGTATTTCCATTGACGGATCTCCACAACATGAACGGATGATTAAATAGTAACCAACCGATATGAATGAGACAAGCACAATGGCAATTTAACGCCACAAAAGCGGCAATTTTATGCCGGATAATACTGCAAACAATGGCCCGGTAACTTTACAGCGCCGCTCCGCTCTGCAGAAAACGTCGCAGCCAACTCAGAAACTCATCCGGATGAGAAATAAATGGTGCATGCGAAGCCTTGGCCAATACAGTGATGTCTGCGTGCGGCGCAAAAGTAGCGAACTGCTGTGTCATCGCCACCGGAACCAGCGAATCAAGCCGGCCAAAACAAGCCCACAATGGCATCTGCAGCCGCGATAATTCCGGGCGCAAGTCAGCACTGGCCAGGATCTCCAGCCCACCAGCCAGAACCTTTGCATCCGGCAACGGCAAACTCAATACGGCTTGCTTCAGCTGTTTGATATCCTGGCGGGCTGTGGTGCTGCCCATCGCCTGGATCGCCAGAAAACGTTCCACCGTCAGTGCGAGGTTGGCGGATAACGCACCGGCAAATTGCTGCATCACGCTGGCATTCATCCCAGGCCAGTCCGTCTGCTGTAAAAAGCAGGGGGAGCTCGCCAATAATGCCAGTGCCCGGACTTTCGCCGGATGGCGCAACGCCAGTTGTGTCGCGACTAGTCCGCCCAGTGACCAGCCAAGCAGCAGGCTTTGGGGTGGAATGATCAAAGCCAGTTGATCCGCCAGAGCAGCAAGCAAATAAGGCTCAGGATAATCAGTTGTCAGGCCATAACCAGGCAAGTCTGGTGTCAGCACGATACATTCATCAGCCAAGACTTCAGCGATGGGCTGCCAAATCGCATGATTCAGGCCCCAGCCATGCAGCAATACCAGCGTCGGTTTGGTCTTTTCGGAGATTTCGGTCATAGTTAATTTTTTGTGAATTAATATAATCAGGCAATTACAGGGATTTGTATGCGCGCACTGCAAGCTATTGTGCCAGCGCTGTTGCCGCTGGCGCAGCGCTTTTTGCACTTTTGTCTGCCTAATTGTTGTTTATGGTGTGATTTTGCCGTGCAGCGACCGGCAGCACAGCTGTGTGACTACTGTCAGGCTGCTTTACCGCGCCTGTATTGGCCCGCTGGTGCGCATGCGTTGCAATTGCCGGCGGTGCGGCGTGGCCTTAAGTCCCCGCTGTTTGATGCGGTGTGGAGTTTAAGCTGGTATCAGCAACCCTGGAGTCACTTTATCAGTGCCTGGAAGCTGCACCAGGACCAGGCCTGTGGCGTGATGTTGCGCCAACAACTTGCCAAAGCTTTGCCAGACTGGGCGTTGCACCAGCATTATGACGCGATCAGTTATGTGCCGATGCATCGCAAACGCCTGCGCGAACGCGGTTTTAATCAATCCCGCCAATTGGCGATGACAGTGGCGTGCAGCACCGATCTGCCGCTGTTAGATCTGTTTGTGGCACAAAGCCATTTGCCGCACCAGTTGGGGGCTAGTGCCAGTGCACGGCGCGCCCAGCTGCGCCGGCAATTCCGGCTGCGATCTGCTGTCGTCGGCTGGACACTGCTGCCGCGGCGGATCTTGCTGGTCGACGATGTGCTGACCACTGGCGCTACGCTGAATCAGCTCAGCCGGCTGCTGCGTAAGGCCGGCGTGCAGCAGATTGGCGTGGTGACCCTCACCATCACGCCGGCGCCGGGAGTCAGCACCACACTTTATGCATCGCAGGCAGCATATGCAGCGCCGACGCTTTATTCTTCGCCATCGCCGCTGTCGTCACCGGAATCAAACAATTTGCCGAAATAAAGACTGTTGACCAACAACCGGCCTGAACCGACAAAATAGCCGCGAAATACCGGGTTATC
>JAIXSW010000532.1 GCA_027484495.1 Gammaproteobacteria bacterium | reverse complement strand
TGACCTGTCTCGGCTTGATCCCGGGAGAGGTGGCGCCACTTGAAGCAAAAGGGCTGCGTCTGCCACATATGGGCTGGAATACGCTGCTGGTAGCAAGCACCGCGCATCCACTGCTACAGGGCATCACCGCTGCAGATTACGTCTACTTTGTGCATAGTTTTGCGGTGCAGCCTTCGCCTTATATGCTCGCCAGCTGCGACTACGGCAGCAAGTTTGCGGCAGTGATTGGCCGGCGCAATTTCCTCGGCATGCAGTTTCACCCGGAGCGCTCCGGTAAAGTCGGTGCCCGCCTCTTACAGAATTTCTTACAGCTGGATGCGCAATCGCTGCGCGCGCCAGACTGAGTACAGGAAGAACAATGATCATTCCGGCAATAGATTTAATTGATGGTCAGACGGTGCGCCTTTATCAGGGCAGTTATGACCAGACGACGCACTATACCCAAACCCCGTTTGAACTGCGCGACCACTATGCTGCGGCGGGCGCTGGTGTCCTGCACCTGGTTGATTTGTCCGGTGCCAAAGATGCGAGTAAACGCCAAACCGCGCTGCTGCGTGAACTGATGCAACAAAGCCCGTTACCGGTCCAGGTAGGCGGCGGTGTGCGTTGTGAAGCCGACTTAATCACGTTGTTAGAAGCCGGCGCCAGCCGCGTGGTGATTGGATCGCTGGCCATTCGGCAAAGCGCGCTGGTGCAACAATGGCTCCAACAATATGGCGGCGAGCGCATCGTGCTCGCACTTGATGTGGCGATTAACGAGCGCGGCGAAAAAACCCTGCCAAGCCACGGCTGGATCGAGGCCTCCGGTATCACGCTGGAACAGGTACTCGATGGCATGCTGGACGCTGGCGCGCGCCATGTCCTTTGCACCGACATCAGCCGTGATGGGACTTTACAAGGGCCAAATGTTGGCCTGTATCAGGAACTTGCGGCGAAGTATCCCAGTATCGCCTGGCAAGCATCCGGCGGAGTTGGCAATCTTGACCATATCCGCAGTCTGCGTGGTGCAGGAAATCAACCATCGCCAGTAGCTGGCGTGATCCTCGGCCGCGCCCTGCTGGAAGGCAAATTCACCATTGAGGAGGCGATCGCATGTTGGCAAAACGGTTAATTCCTTGTCTGGATGTACGCGATGGCGTCGTGGTTAAAGGCGTGCAATTTCGCAACCACGAAATCATCGGCGATATTGTGCCACTGGCCGCCCGCTATGCCGAAGAAGGTGCCGACGAGCTGGTGTTTTACGATATCACCGCCTCCAGCGACGGCCGCGTCGTCGACAAAAGCTGGGTGCGGAAAATTGCTGAAGTCATCGATATCCCGTTTTGTGTCGCCGGAGGCATTAAATCCGTCGCCGACGCCGGCAAAATTCTCGAACTAGGTGCCGACAAAATTTCGGTCAATAGCCCGGCGCTGGCGCGGCCGGAACTCATCAGCGAGCTCAATGCGGCTTTTGGCCAGCAATGTGTGGTGGTCGGGATCGACAGTTATTTTGACGCCACCACCGGCCAATATCAGGTGTATCAGTACACCGGTGATGAATCGCGCAGTCAGAAAACCCGCTGGTTATTGCTTGATTGGGTCGAAGAAGTACAGCGTCGCGGCGCCGGTGAAATCGTGCTGAACTGTATGAATCAGGACGGCGTGCGCCAGGGCTATGATTTGGCGCAGTTATCCTTAGTGCGCCAGTATTGTCAGGTGCCATTGATTGCCTCTGGCGGCGCCGGCGCAGTGCAGCATTTTATCGACGTGTTTCGCGAAGCAGACGTCGACGGCGCACTGGCCGCGTCGGTGTTTCACAAAGGCATTATTGCCATCCCTGATTTAAAAGCAGCGCTGATCGCTGCCAACGTGGAGATCCGGCCATGAGTTTTGTTTTGGACGCAAATGCGCCCCTGCCCGACCAGCTGGAACAGTTGAAATGGCCCGCCGACGGTTTACTGCCATTAATAGTCCAGCATGCCATATCCGGCAAAGTGCTGATGCAGGGTTTTGCCAACAGCGAAGCTCTGGCTACCACACTGCAAAGCGGCCGGGTGACTTTTTTCAGCCGCAGTAAAAACCGGCTCTGGACCAAAGGCGAAAGCTCAGGTCACTTTTTAAAACTACAGAGCTTAACTGCCGACTGTGACCGCGACAGCCTGCTGGCACTTGCCCTGCCGGACGGCCCGACTTGCCATGTCGGCACCGAAACCTGCTGGCATGACCCGCACAGCAACGCGCCGGCTTTAAGTTTTTTAACCGACTTAGAAGCAGTGATCGCCAGCCGCCAGCATGCAGATCCCAAATCCAGCTACACCGCCAGTTTGTTCGCGCGTGGCGTCAAACGCATCGCACAAAAAGTCGGTGAAGAAGGTGTGGAATCGGCGTTGGCAGCGATGGCCGGCGATCGCGAAGAACTGAAAAATGAAGCAGCGGATTTAATCTTTCACTTGTTGGTGCTGCTGCGCTCGCAAGACCTGCAGCTCAACGATGTCATTGATATCCTCAAAGCCCGTCATCAGCAATAAACAAAC
>JAIXSW010000572.1 GCA_027484495.1 Gammaproteobacteria bacterium | reverse complement strand
TGGTTCCGATTACAGCGCTGCTATCCTTGGTGAAGCTATCGGTGCCAAAGTAGTCCAGATTTGGACCGACGTCGTGGGCATTTTTACCACAGATCCACGCCTGACACCGGATGCGCGCTGTATTCCTGAAATAAGCTTCGACGAAGCGGCGGAAATGGCGACTTTTGGCGCCAAAGTATTGCATCCGGCCACACTCATTCCGGCGATGCGGCAGAATATTCCGGTATTTGTTGGCTCGAGCCGCGAACCGGAAGCAGGCGGCACCTGGATCTCAAAACAGGTCGATGCACGTCCGTCTTATCGCGCTATTGCGCTGCGCAAAAATCAAACGCTGATCACAGTGAAAAGCCCGGCGATGTTACATGCCGCCGGTTTTTTAACCCGCGTGTTCGCCATTTTAAGCCAACACCAGATCTCGGTGGATCTAGTCACCACCTCTGAAATCAGCGTGGCTTTGACTTTAGACGATGCACCAGGCAGTGCCTTTGGTACAGCGATTGAACCGGCATTGGCCGCTTTACGCGAATTCTCTGAAGTGACAGTCGAGCAGGGGTTAAGTCTGGTGGCGGTGATTGGTAATCACCTGCATAGCACCCGTGGCATCACAGGATCTCTGTTCCAGGCCCTCGAACAAATCAATATGCGGCTGATTTGTCATGGTGCCAGCCGGCACAATCTGTGTTTCCTGGTGCAGGATAATGAAGCACCGGGTGTTGTCAAAGAGCTGCATCAGGCTTTGTTTCAGGCCGCCTGAGTCATCAGTTAAAAAAGCCAGCGTGAACGCTGGCTTTTTTGTTTGCGCTATATGCGGGTGCCAATCACTTAGAGCGGCAAATGTTGACGCAAGAAGGTCTCCATCGCCGCAAAAGCTTCGGTGCGTTCATGTTCAGTATCAAAGAAGTGGGTACCGTCTTTTTGTTCCAGATAACTAACAGCAACACCACGGCGTTTTAACGCATTATAGAGTTCTTCCGATTGTTTATAGGAAACCCGGGTGTCTTTGACGCCATGAATGAGCAGCATCGGTTTTTTAATGGCGTCCAGATGGGACATCGCCGAAACCGCATCAAGTGCCGCACTATTTTTTTCATAGTCGCCAATTAACGTGCGTTGCACCGCTTTCATTGCCTCATTATAAGCGCCATCTGTGCGCAGCATTGCAGCAAGATCAGAGATGCCGGAAATCGCAATAAAACAGTTAAATTTGCTGCTATCGCGATAACTGCCCACCATCGCCGCGTAGCCGCCGTAACTGGCACCAACCAGACAGCTGCGACTGCTGTCAACATCCGGATTGGCTGCTACGGCCTGTAAGGCGTCCATCAGGTCGTCTTGCATCTGCTTGCCCCATTGCTGATAGCCAGCGGCTTCAAACTTGTTGCCAAAACCAGATGAACCGCGGAAATTCACCTGCAGTACGGCATAGCCCATCGAGGTGAAAAACTGTACAAAAGGGTCGAAGCCTTTGTCATCCCGTGCCTGTGGGCCGCCATGCGGAAACAAAATGACAGGTGCGGGTTTGTCTTTGTTAAGTGGTGTGGTCAAATATCCGTTCATCTTTAAGCCATCGCGGCTTTTGAAGCTGAAATTGTTAACTGGCGGTAATGGCGTTTTTTCCAGATGAGGATACTGACTGAACCAGAATGCGGCTTTTTTCGTGTTGAAATCGAGTGTCAGATAGCGACCAGGTTGATTGTCTTTCACTGTATAAATAATCACCCGCTGGCCATCATCACTGTAGCTGGTGATATAAGAATGACGGTCCGGCAGCAGCTTTTTCACTTGCTCGTTGTATTGCTGTTGCTTGGTATCGATAAAACGTTGTTCAAAAAAGTCTTTGGTGTATCCGTAGCCAATCAACTTGCCGGCTTTGCTGTAGGTCACGTCAATGTCGTGCTCTGGTACCAGATACAAAGGTTTCCCGATTTCGGCAGTTTTTAAATCAACTTCAGCCAGGTAATTGAAATCGCTTTTATAGTCGGTGTTCACTAATACTGATTTACCATCGTCGCTTAAACCGACTGGGGTAAAATCGATGTCACCGGCCAAATCGATAGTCCTGAGGGATTGCCATGCTGCATCGGGAGCGCTTTTAAACTCGACGCTGAGTTTTTGCTGTTTCAGCACGGTTGAAAAACGCACGTTGCCGGCTCGGTCTGTGGCAAAACCAACGCGGTCGTCAGCGCCACTTTCTACTTTGCTGAACTTGCTGTTGTATACATTGACTTTGAACACGCCAAAACCTTGATCGCGTTCGTCATAGGCAGTGACCAGCACATGGTCGTTATCATCGGCCAGGTCATTTAACAAATGCGTGCTTTGCAGACCAACCATGGCACTGTGTTCGGCTTTTTTATAAACCGACTGGTTCTTGATTTCGAGCAGTTCAGAGCCATCCGCATTTACTGCGTACATGGTATGAAAGCGGTAAAACCGGCCAGACAGATACTCAGCGCGACTGGCGTTGATCAGCAGTCGCTTTGGATTGACCCAATCGACAGATTCAATCCGATCCGAAGTTAATTTCAGACTGACTACCGGCGTCGTTTCATGCTGGCCAAACGGCGAGGTCATCACCACTTGTTTACCATCGACCTGGAATATACCAACAACAAACTGTCCGTCCGGTGAGACCGATACTTGCTGCACTAACGGCATTTTACCAAACGCCTGTGCTTTTTCTGACGCCTGGGTGGAGACAGGCAATATAGTGAAGGGGAGTATCAGGTAAAACAGCCATGTTCTCATCGCGATCATCCTTAAGCTGATAAAGTAAATATTCAGTAGCTTATTTCAATGTGACGACACTGTGAAGTGAGTTGGCTTATTTTGATAGATATTTGGAGGTTATTTGATAATGATTTGATAATAAAAAGGCGATGTTGGGGTATGTAAAAAACACGATGCAGCGGCTGACGCAGCCTGAACAGGGCAGGCTGCGTCGTTTGGAGTTATACAAACAACTGTTTGATTTCGTTGAACGACGCCACAAACTCTGGCGAGCGGTAGAATTCGTTGGATGGGATTAAACCCAACTCAACATAAGGTGTCAGCAGATCAGCAATTTCGCCTTCTGCATGATAACGGCCTTGTTTGATCGCCGCGATGCGGATGAAATCGACATACGATGGGTGTTTAGGCTGATAGTCCGGGTGATCCCAGTGTTCAGCGACTTCAATCAGCTCGTCCGGGAAACCCCAGGACCGCAGAATGGTGGAACCGATAGGACCGGCAATAGATGCAGTCGCCTGTTTCAAAAACTCTTCATTGCCAAACACATCCAGCTGTTTTTCCGCTTCAGTTAAAACCGGCAGGGCGCCAATATTATGCACCAAACCCGCCAGCGTCATCGTATCGAAATTGACCGCCGTGTATTTGTAATTTGAGTTGTATTGCTGCATCGCGGCCAAGGCAAAAGCGGTCAGTTCAAGCGTCTCAGACCAGACTTTGTCCATATACTTTTTGATCATCGGGCTTTTGGAGACAAACAACTGCTCCATTGCCATTGCCGTGACGACGTTTTTTATGTATCTCAAACCGATACGGGTCGTTGCTTGTTGTAAAGTATTGACGTGTACACCGCGACCAACAAAGGCACTGTTGGCAATTTTCATAATACGGGCAGACAGCGCCGGATCATGTGAAATCATTTCAGCCATTTTGGCCAGGTTTACGTTTGGGTCTTCCGCCAGTTTGCGGATCTTTAACGCAATTTCCGGCAAGCTTGGTAAAACCAGCGTATCGGTGCGGACTTTTTCAATCACGATAGTTAATAAGGCGTTTTGAACTGGCATAAATAAGAACCTTGTCTCTAATGTACACAGAAGATGTGAGTCACGATTAAGTTGATTATTGTCTAACTCAGAGCGCTTTCACAGCCGGAAACAGAAAAAAATTAAAAAATTAAATGTGACAGTGTGATTAAAAACAACTTCTAGATCATCTGCTTAGTCAGGTAACCGCCGAGAAGTCGAGTCCAATAAAAATTAAAACTTTTCCAATAATGCCCGCTGATACTGATTCGCATCAAGCGTCAGACCGCTGCCGCGGATTTTATGTTCAAGTTGAATTAATTCGAGCTCTAACTCTTGTAAATTCAAAATATTATCATCCAATTGCCACAACTGTTTGGAGCCCTGCAGGTTGTAGAGCATCACCAACATAGCATCCGGGTCTTGCAGTTCAACTGCTTTCTTTAACACTGTCAGTTTGCGGTTGATCAGATTGAGTTCTTGTTTCAAATCCCAAACATATGCGACTTCATAGAAATAACGGGTTCGTTTCAGGCGGTGCAGACACCACGCAGCTATAGCGCCGCCAACACAGACGCCTAACAAGTTCAGATAAAAGTTCTGACCTTGCGCAGCACCAAACCAATACACCAGAGCAGCGGAAATCCCCACTCCCAGTGCAGAGAAAACGGCAACGGCGGACACAATGACGACATTGAGATGACTGCGGTAAGTATTTTTATCGATATCAACCAGTTGCATTAGCGTTGCTGTTCCCTGTTCAATTGAAGCCTGCCCATTCTGTCAGGCCTTCCTGTTGATATAACTGTCGCCAGCTGGGTCTTGAACGAACCAAATCGGCTAACCGCTGTAGCGCAGGCCAAGCCAATGCCGTAGTCGGCATATTTCTCGACCAGCGCATATACATGGTGAGCATCAGGTCGGCGGCACTGAACTCGTCACCGAGCAAATAAGGACCATGGCTGCTTAAATGATCATCAAGTTGTTGCCAAATGCCGGCAATGTTCTGTTGCAGCTGCTGTTTTAATGCCGCCGGATGTTCGTCGTAGCCTAAATCCGGCGGATAAAACCATAAGCGGAATTGTGGCGCAAGGTTATTGGTCAGGAAGGCGATCTGCTGTAAAAACAAGGCGCGGGCTGTAGTACCTGGCAGCGGTGTCAATGCTTGATGCTTTTCTGTCAGATACAACAAAATAGCAGCAGATTCGCACATGCTCAGTTCTGCATCAACCAACACCGGAACCCGGCCCTGTGGGTTTAGATGCAAAAACTCAGCAGATTTTTGTTGACCGGTAGCAAAATCGACTAACACCAGCTCAAAAGGCTGCTCTAGCTCAATTAACAGTTGATGGATGACCATACTGGCAGTGCCAGGTGAATAAAACAGTTTATACACGGTCGTTGCTTCCTATGCGGCCAATGGTTCTATTCTTGCCTAAGCGAATCTCAATGTAAAGCCAGTGATAGAATTTTAAGTGGCTAATTATAAGTGTTTGAATATAAATAATAATGTGACGAAACTAGGCTGATTTGTTAATTTCGAATAATTTGTCACGTATTTTCCAGAATCGACCGTCTTTTTGCGCAATTACCACGGCAGGCGGGATCAGGCGGTGCAGCAGCGCTTCCAGTTGTAACACTGTATTGGCTTGAAACGGCAAATGGCGGTCCACGATAAAAGGCGGTAAGACAACTTTACACAGGCGCTGGATCTGGCTGCGACTGTGCAGGCTAAAAAATTCCTGCAGTTGCTGGCCTTCGGCATCAAGATAACGCAGCCGCAGCCGGGCTTTGCCCTGTGCATCTGTTTCGGTTTGGGCTTCAAGCTGGGCCGGATACAGGATCAATGCATCTTTAAGTTTTAGTGCGTCCTGCAACTTTTTATCCGGGTCGACCAGCACAAAACCACAACTGCGACATAATCGCGCAGCGATGTCGTGTTCAGTGCCACATTCCGGGCAAAACCGCGCTTTAAACCGAAAGCCACAGGGCACCGGTTGTTGCGATGTGTCCAGCCGCATACCCTGACACTGGCGGCCATAATGTTCTAATACCAGTCCATCCGGATTTTGTTTGCCCCAGAATTGATTCGGGTATTGGCACAGCGGGCAGGGCACTGTCACCTGTACGGACGTTTTATCCGGCGGCGGCGGGCCCGGATCGTTGCTGAATAAATCATAAAGATTGCCGGCATAATCCAACACCAGACAATCGGTTTTCCCCGGGGATAACCGCAAGCCACGTCCGACGATTTGCTGGTACAAACTCAGCGATTCAGTCGGTCGCAAAATCGCAATCAGGTCGACATGCGGCGCATCAAATCCGGTGGTCAGTACAGCGACATTCACCAGATATTTCAGCTGCTGCTGTTTAAATTGCTCCAGCAGCGTAGCGCGCTCTGATGAAGGCGTTGCAGACAGAATTAATGCGCTTTCCGCCGCCGGTAACAACGCCAGAATTTCGCGGGCATGCTGACTGGTGGCGGCAAAGATCATCACACCCTGACGCGAGGCGGCATATTGCTGCACTTGCTGAATAATTTGCGGTGTGACTCTTTTGTAGTGATTAATGACCTGATTGAGCTCGGCTTCGCGGAAATGGCCGTTGCTGGCAGGTTTGAGGCCAGAGAAATCGTAACTGAGTACTGCACAATCCAGGCGCTGTGGCGGCGTCAGATATTGTCGCTGCAATAACAGCCGGATCGACAATTCGAAAATACACCAGCGAAAAAAGCAGTCGCTGTCACCGCGTACTGCGCCCTGATAATGAAACTGGTAGATAAACCCCTGACCGAGCCGGTAAGGCGTGGCGGTCAGCCCCAGCACTTTGAGGCCAGGGTTTTGTTGCTGTAAGTGGCTGATCACACTGCGATAGCTACTGTCTTCTGCCAGCGGCACCCGATGACATTCGTCGATGATTAATAAGCTGAACTGCGCGCTGAAATCAGCCAGATTCCGCGCTACCGATTGCACCGAGGCAAAAATGACTTGCTGCGAGGTTTGTTTCAGGCCAAGCCCGGCGGCGTAGATCCCGCCATCCAGACCATAACTTTGGTATTTTTGCTGGTTTTGGCTGACCAGCTCTTTGACGTGCGTCAGTACCAATACCCGGCCGCGCGCCAGCCGGGCCAGCTCTGCGATCACCAGACTTTTACCGGCGCCGGTCGGTAACACCAGTACGGCTGGATCGGACAGCCGCCGAAAGTATTGGATCACGGCCGTCACTGCTTGTTGCTGATAGTCCCGCAGCGCAAAACGGGACTGGGTGGCGGCTGCTGGTAACGACATCAGACCTCAGTTCAGGCCTTTGTGGCTGAACGCGATGGCTTTGTCGGCGACAAAACCCGCTTTGACACTTTTGCTGTCATCGCCCCAGACACAGCTGCGCGTGCCGATCACTTCTTCACAGCTACTGGCATCACCGATAATCGCCGTGACTTCCTGATAACTCATGCCGACTTTAAGCTGATTGTAGTTTTCCATCGACAATTTGCTGCAACCGGCTAACAGCAAAACACCGGCTAAAATCACTAACTTTTTCAAGGGCTAACTCCTTCGCCAGCTAAGGGCGTGGCAGGTGGGGTGAAACGTCTGATCTGTAATATCAGGCCAAAGCGCGGATGGTCAAGATAATGAATTTCACCGAGCAATAAACGCACGTTGTCTTTGACATAAAATGTCTGCAACTTGTCACCGGCGGAACCAGGCACTAGCTGGCGCAGGTTAAATTCAGTGTCAGCAAACAACATCCGCTCATTGTACGGCAGGATCAGTCCGTCCAGTTGCCAGACTTGCTCTGGCAGGCCAACCACGGTTTTGCTCGCGGTATCTTGCTGTAATTGTTGCTGTTGTTGTAATTGCTGATAGGTCTGGTCAATCGCGCTTTGCAGATCGGCCTGATTAGCGTGCTTTGCCGTGGTCAGGTTTTTTGCCAGCCCCTGATAATCAAATTGCGGGCTGAAACGCTGGCCGGCGAAAAAGCGCAGGCTCTGACTGCGGCGTTTTACCCCAAGCGGCTGGCGCCACGCCGTATGCAACAACAGTTTATGGCCAGCGCGATGGCTGAGCTGCCAGGCCAGATCTTTCAGTAAAAACGTCGATTCATCGGTCAGATAAGGGCTGTTTTGATGGGCCAATGGCAATGGCGCAGCAAGGGCCGGGATCACTGGCAACACTTGCGGGCCAGCGACTAACTCGTCGCTGTTATCTGCCAACAACTGCGGCGCGCTGATGCCTTCTTGCACGTGTGGAGCCTGTTGACAGGCCAAAGGCCACTGCAGCAATGGTTCTGGCGGGAAAGCATGCTGGAACTGATGCAGACTCTGTTCGGCCAGTTGAATTTCATCAAACCACGGCTGTGCGACAAAGGTGCCAAACTGTAATTCTGCATCAAGCGGCAGTTGCTGAACTGGCTGGCAAGGAGGCAGCGCACTATTCAGCGCCCTGATATCAGGCTGATACAGCGGTTTCAGTAAATCCAGACTGCGGTGCACGGCTATCGGGGTGACGCTGTCGTTGAATTTTTCCAGCGTGCTGTTCAGGCTGCCGCGCTCAAAGGCGATCAGTTCAATTTCAAACCAGGGATCGTCAGTGCTTTGCGCCTGTGCTGCCGGGATGCTGCAAAGACAAACCGCTGTGATCATTCGGCGTAATATTAATCTGTTCATGGTCCACTTCATTGACTGTTGGCCTGAAAATCGGCCAGCATAGTTTTTAACAAGGCCAGCCGCTCACTGCTGCCGGGGCTTTCAATATTGAAGCGCAGTTTTTGGCCGCCTTCGAGTTTATAAATGCGCGATTGAGTCTGGATCAGCCGGATGATATACGCCGGCGCCACTTTCGTTCGCTCGGCGAATTCAACCAGACCGCCTTTGCTGTTCATCTCAATGCGCCGGATCCCTAAGTGCTGCGCCACCTGCCGCGCCTGGGTCAGTGCGACCAGATGCTTAGCTGCATCCGGTAATAAGCCAAACCGGTCAATCAACTCAACCTGAATTTCATCCAGTTCCTGCGCATCTTTGCTACTGGCGAGACGTTTGTAAAACGACAACCGCAGACTGACATCGGGAATAAATTTCTCCGGCAGCAGCGCTGGAATTTTCAGATCCAGCTCGGTTTGCTGGCTCAGCATCATATCAAGGCTCGGCTCACGGCCGTCTTTCAATGCCTGCACCGCTTCTTCCAGCATTTCCATATAGAGGGTAAAACCGACCGATTCAATCTGACCACTTTGATCATCGCCAAGTAATTCACCGGCGCCGCGGATCTCTAAATCGTGACTGGCCAGGGCAAAACCTGCACCTAAATCTTCCAGACTGGAGATAGCGTCCAGTCGCTTTTGCGCGTCCACTGTTAAGCGTTTTGGCGGTGGCGTCAGCAAATAGGCATAGGCTTGATGGTGTGAGCGACCAACGCGGCCCCGCAGTTGGTGCAGCTGCGCCAGACCGAAATTATCAGCGCGGTTGATAATAATAGTATTGGCGGTCGGTACGTCGATACCGGTTTCGATAATGGTCGAGCACAACAGCAAGTTAAAGCGCTGATGGTAAAAATCCGCCATGACCCGTTCCAGCTCACGCTCCGGCATCTGGCCGTGCGCGATGCCCACGATGGCTTCCGGTACCAGCGTTTGTAATTCAGCGGCAGTCTTTTCGATACTGGCAACGTCGTTGTGCAGGAAATACACCTGACCACCGCGTAAAATCTCGCGCAGCACAGCTTCACGGACCAGACCGGTTTCGTATTCCCGCACAAAGGTTTTGACCGCGAGCCGGCGCGCCGGCGGTGTTGCGATAATGGATAAATCCCGCATACCGGACAGCGACATATTCAGGGTACGCGGAATGGGCGTGGCGGTTAAGGTCAGGATGTCGATATTGGCTCTGAGCGCTTTGATTTTCTCTTTTTGCCGCACGCCAAACCGGTGCTCCTCGTCGACAATCAGCAGCCCGAGATCACGGAACTTGATGTCGTCCTGCAGCAGTTTATGCGTGCCGATCAGGATATCGACTTTGCCGGCCTCGGCATCGGCCAGAATGGCTTTTTGCTCTTTCGCGCTGATAAAGCGCGACAACACTTCGACCCGCACCGGCCAGTTGGCAAAACGGTCACGGAAGTTTTCAAAATGCTGCTGCGCCAACAAGGTAGTGGGTACCAGAATGGCCACCTGATGACCATCATCGACCGCGACAAAGGCCGCACGCATCGCCACTTCAGTTTTACCAAAGCCCACATCACCACAAACCAGCCGGTCCATCGCGCGCGGCGTTTGCATATCGCTTAGCACCGCATTGATTGCATCGAGCTGATCGGCCGTTTCTTCAAATGGAAAACCGTCGGCAAAACGCTGATAAGATTCCGCATTAATTTTAAAACCATAGCCTTTTTGACTGGCGCGTAAGGCATAGACGTCGAGCAGTTCTGCGGCGACGTCCCGCACTTTTTCTGCAGCTTTGCGCCGCGCTTTGTCCCAGGCGTCATGGCCAAGCTTATGCAGCGGCGCATGTTCAGGTTCAGTGCCGGAATAACGGCTCAGAAGATGCAGGGCCGATACCGGCACATACAACTTACTGCCGCCGGCGTATTCGATGGCGACAAATTCGGCGACGATGCCGGCCGCTTCCAGCACCTGCAGCCCAAGATAACGACCCACACCATGTTGCAGATGCACAATCGGCTGGCCAATCGACAATTCCGCCAGGCTACGAATAATGGTTTCGCTGGAGATCTGCTGACTGTGTTTACGCCGCCGGCGCTGGCTGACTTTCTGGCCAAATAACTCGTTTTCACTGATAAGCGCGAGCGGTGATGGCAGATTAAGCTGCACACCTTGTTCCAGCGCGCCGACGGCAATGGCGACATCGACATCGGCGCTGAGCACGCTATCGACATCGCTGTACTGATTGAGCCGGATGCCACTTTTATGCAGCAGTTGAAGCAAACTTTCGCGCCGGCCTTCCGATTCCACCAGAAAGATCACCCGGCCTTGTTGCTGTTTAATCAGCGTCAGATATTGCCGCAGTGCGGTTAACGGCTCTGCCAGCTGATGGTTAACGGTCAAGTCGGGCAGGGGTAGCGCCGGAGCATTTTGCACGCCGGCTTTGGCCGGTAATTCGGCGCGCGACAAGCGAATACGGCTGTATTTCTTCTGCAGGCCAAATAATTCATCAACGGTAAAATACAACTCTTGCGGTGGCAAAATAGGCCGCAATAAATCAATGGCACGATCCTGATAGCGGTTCTGTACGTCCTGCCAGAAGCGCTGGGCACTGGCTTCCAGCTCGCCTAATGCCAATAACCGGGTTGCGGCCGGCAAATAGGAAAACAATGAACCGGTACTTTCGGCAAACAGTGGCAGATAATATTCAATACCGGCCGGCAAAGCGCCGCTGCTGACTTGCTGGTACAACGATTCTTTTTCGTTGCGCTGCTGAAAACGTTCGCGGTAACGACTGCGAAACCGTTCAATCGCGGTTTTATCCAGCGGGAATTCGTGCGCCGGCAACAACTCTATCTGGTTGACCTGCGCCACAGTGCGCTGATTATCCGGGTCAAATGTGCGCAGGCCGTCGATTTCATCGTCAAAAAAATCAATCCGGTACGGCAGCGGGCTGCCCATTGGGTATAAATCTAATAAGGACCCGCGCACCGAAAACTCACCATGTTGCATCACTTGCTCAACCGCCCGATAGCCAGCCTGCACCAGTTGCTGTCGCAGACTGCTGAGGTCGAGTCGCTGGCCTTTTTTCAGTAACAGGCTTTGTTGCTGCAGATGCTCAGGCGCACTTAAGCGCAACATTAAAGTACTGACTGGCACCAGCACCAGGCCGTGTGTCACCGCTGGCAGCTGATACAGGGTGCGCAGACGCTGCGAAATAATATCCTGATGCGGCGAGAACTGGTCATAAGGCAGCGTTTCCCAATCCGGGAAACTATATAACGGTACGCTATCGCCGAGAAAGACCGCCAGCTCCTGCTCTAACCGCAGTGCTGTTGGGGTATCCGGTACGATTAACAAATATAACGCCGGTTGAGTTCGCACCAGTTCACTAAGTGCCAGCGGCAGCGCGGCGCCAGCTAAATTGCCCCAGCCCAGCTGGTCGGTGTCATGTTTGATCTGCGGCAGTGTCAACAAAGCCATTAATGCGTGATCCCTTGAGCAAAAGTCTGAAGAACGCCACGGGGCAGCTGCATGCTGACACAATGCAAACTCCCACGCTGGCGAATAAGCGGCAGGCATGGAATGCCGATGATGTCATAGCCGGCAAAGGCCTGAGCAATGACAATAAGTGCGTGGGCATCGGCCTCGTCTGCGTATTGCGGTACGAGTACTGCGCCATTGATGATCAGAAAATTGGCGTAACTGGCCGGAAGTCGTTCGCCGTCAGGGCTGAACTTCGCTGTTGGCCAGGGCAGGGTAAGTAGTGGATAGGGCTGGCCCTGTGCATCGCAACACTGGGCTAATTGCCGTGCCATCGCCTGTAAATCGGCAAAATGGGGGTCATTTATGTCATCACAGCCCTGATACACAATGGCGCCGTCTGGGGTAAACCGCGCCAGCATATCAATATGACCGTCTGTGTCATCGCCGGCTAAAGCACCATGCTCCAACCAGAGAATTTGCTGCAGGCCAAACAATTCACTGAGCCGCGCCGTCAGTGCTTGTTGACTCATGCCGGGGTTGCGGTTTTGGTGCAGCAGACAGCGTTGGGTCACCAGTAAAGTGCCGCGGCCGTCAGTTTCTATGGCACCACCTTCAAGCACCAGATCCAACCGTTCAATCCTCTGTACGGCGATAAATGCTGCACTAAACAAACGGTCATTGATTTGATTGTCGAGTGCCGAATCGTATTTATCGCCCCAACCGGTAAAGCAGAAATTCAGCCAAACCGGCTGGCCGGTATTGTCCAGCACCGTAATGGGGCCATAGTCGCGCGCCCAGCTGTCGTTATTGGGGATTAACGCGAAATACAGCGGATACAATTGCGGTAAGCTGGCAAACATTGTTTTCAAGCGGTCACGAAGCATCACGTCATGGCAAAGTACGACCAGCGCCTGATAACGCAGGATAGTGCCAGCAAGCTGAGAGAACACCGTTTCGACAGCGTCTAGGTCATCAGCCCAGTCGGAGCCGGCGTGTGGCCAGGTCAGCAACACCGCATCCTGTGGCGCCCATTCTGGCGGTAAACGAAACCCCAACAGCACTAATCTGAACCTTGTTGCAAGCGCAGCTCAGCTTTGCGTTTCAATTGGCGTGATTGCTGGTGCAAGCTGGCGCGAACGATCAGTTCGCGGTCCTGCTCACGCAGTCTGGTATAAGTCGTGCGGATACGGAATTTGCCGTCGAGTGGTTCTACGCCGATAACCCGCACCAGCGTGAACACGGCCCCGTCGTTATGTTCGAGGAACATTTTGACTTCCAGCAGCTGACCTTCGGTAAATTCGGTTGCATGGTCAAAACACAGCGCTGAGCCGCCATAGCTATGACTGAAGCAACGGTACTGCGGGTCGTCCTGCATCAGCAGAATATACCGCATCATGCTGTCAATTTTACGCGCCTGAATGCGCAGATAAATCGCCAGTTCTTCCGCCAGATCGCCAAGTCGGTTTAACGACTTTAACGCCGACTGCTCCAGCATCACCTGCTCACCGGCCATCAGAAATGGCTCCGGGATCAGGCGTTCAAAACCGTGTTCGTCTGGTTCTTCGTCGCTGAAGGGTTTTACGTTAATGCGGATGTCGTGTTCGATGATGAAATAATCGTTGTACTGGTCTTTCAACAGGTTCAGTTGTGATGGTTCCATGCTGCACCGCGCTTGTAAGCGCCCCCGTTTATCTCTATGATTCCGCTACTTTATCACTTTGCATAGCTGAAGTCCTGAGAAAAGGATGCAAGTACCGGTTTCGTTATTCATAGGGTTACGTTACAGCCAGAGCCGTAAAGGTAATGCCTTCCTGTCGTTTATCACCTTGTTTTCAGTGGCCGGGATTTTTCTCGGTGTGCTGGCATTGACTGTGGTCAGTTCGGTGATGAATGGTTTCGAAGGCGAACTGAAAAAGCGCATTCTGGGTGTGATCCCGCATTTAATTGTCCATAGTAGCGATGCGACATTGCCCGATCGGCTGCAACAACAGTTTCCGGCTATCGCGCAAATCAGTCCGTTTTTGCAAAGCGAAGCGCTGGTTCAATCCAGTAAAGATTTAACCGGTGCCATGCTGCAAGGGGTGGATGTCAGTGCTTTACCACAATTTTTGCAGCAATCACTGCAGCAGGGCGATTGGCAGGATTTTGCTGCCAGCCGCTATCAGGTGGTGCTGGGCAGTGCGCTCGCAGACAAACTTCGGGTGCAACTGGGCCAGCAAATCCGGCTGATTCTGCCCACGGGCGGCAGCTACACGCCACTCGGTTGGATGCCACGCCAACGCAATTTCACCGTGGCCGGCATTTTTGATACCGGCTCAGAGGTGGATAAAGTTGTGGTGTTACTGCGCTTGCAAGACTTACAGAAACTCACCGGCAACAAAGACACCGCCTGGCGTATCGGCTTAGACGATGCCTTTTTAGCACCGCAGCTACAACGCGACATCAGCCAGCTTGAAGGGGTCAGTCAGGTCACCGACTGGCGGCAAAGCCATGGCAAACTATTTTCGGCGGTGGCGATGGAAAAAGCCATGATGTGGTTGATGTTATTACTGATTGTAGCGGTGGCTGCGTTTAATATCGTCTCGGCACTGGTGATGATGGTGACGGAAAAACAACGTGAAGTAGCCATTCTAAAAACCCAGGGCATGACCAATCGCCAGCTGTTTTATGTGTTTGCCGCACAAGGTATGAGCCACGGCATTACAGGCGCCGTCACCGGCGCAGTGGCCGGTGTGGTGCTGACACTGAGCTTAAATGATTTGCTGGCGCTGCTCGGTTTACATTTGGTGCCGGGCATGGCGCTGCCGGTTATTTTGCAGTGGACCGACGTGCTGCTGATTATGCTGTCAGCCGTGTTATTGACCGCTTTGGCGGTGATTTATCCGGCCTGGCGCGCGGTCCAGGTAGAGCCGGCAGCAGTGCTGCGCGACGAATAATATAAAACGGGCAAAATCATGATGTTACGCTGTGAAAATATCTGTAAAAGCTACCGCGATGGCGCCCATGTCACGCCGGTGCTGCATCATATCAATTTGCAGGTGCCGGCTGGCCAGATGGTGGCGATTGTCGGTAGTTCCGGTTCGGGCAAAAGTACCTTATTACACATTCTCGGCACGCTGGATCAGGCCGATAGCGGCGAACTTATCCTCGCCGGTCAAAAAATTTCTGCACTAAACGCGACGCAAAAATCGCAGCTGCGCAATCAACAGCTGGGGTTTATTTATCAGTTTCATCATTTGCTGATGGATTTTACCGCCGAAGAAAACGTCGCGATGCCGTTGTTGATCCGCGGCATGTCGCAAGCTGATGCGCTGAAAAAAGCCCGGACTATGTTAGAGCGGGTCGGGCTTGGTCATCGGCTGACGCACAGACCTTCTGAACTCAGTGGCGGTGAACGCCAGCGCGTAGCGATCGCCCGTGCTGTGGTTGGTGAACCTTCGCTGATCCTTGCTGATGAACCGACCGGTAACCTGGACCATCAAACGGCAGAAAGCATTTATCAGCTGATGCGCGAGTTAAACCGTGATTTGGGAACCAGCTTTATCGTCGTGACGCATGATCCGGATCTCGCCGCCAAGCTTGACCGTCAACTGTTCATGCGCGATGGCAAGTTAGGAGAGTTGCATGGCTAGCCTGTCCTGGCAGCTGGC
>JAIXSW010000247.1 GCA_027484495.1 Gammaproteobacteria bacterium | reverse complement strand
TGGCCTTTTTGCAGCCTGACCTGGCGAAACGCTTGCTGCGCCAGATAATAATCCAGCACATCGTCAAAGAAGATCGCCAATTCCACCTTGTCGTGCTGCAGTAACGAAATCAGTTGCGGATGCGTCGACACCTCGACCAGCTGAAAACGCTTTTTATGCTGCTCAAATAAATCGCCATATTCATAACCGAGGATCACACCGACCACAGTGCCGTCCGGGATCTCAGCCACAGAGCGGTAGCTTTTCGCCAGTTTGTGATAATAAAACGAAGAAGGCGCCTGAAACAGCGGTTGCTGATGCAGCAGATAATCACGTTCAGTATTGGCCTGACGCGTCACATTCCAGCAAGCGTCGGTTTTGCCTTTAGCGGTGTAATACAAGGCGCGGGCGTATGGCACCACCACAGTTTCTATTTTATAACCACTGCGGGCGAACGCGGCACTGACCAGCTGGGCCGACAAGCCTTTGCCTTTTTCGTCCGAAAACGGCGGCCAGTTGTCTTCGGCGGCGATGCGCACCGGCAGCTTAACAGCTTCGGCAGTTGCCGCGGTCTGCGCCGCGCTAAGCGAAAAGGCCGGTGTAATAAACACCAGCCACAACAACAACTTGCCCCACAGCTTTACAACCGGCATCGGCAGCCTCTGCTGAAAAATTCAGCGTTCAGCATAAAGCATAAAATGCGTGGCTGGCAAAGATATCCGCTGAAAAACGGCGATCAGCTTTTAGTGCTGATGGCCTTTTTCGTGCCCATCTTCATGTTTGTGTTTGCTGTCTTCAGCGTGCTCGTGACCATGCTCGTGTTCATGTCCGTGCTCGTGTTCGGTCTGAGCCGGCACCGGCTTAAACGGCGTGAACTTCGCTTGTTCTGTCACTTCACCATGCTCGGTTTTGATGCTGATATTCACCACGGCTTTTAAATCATCTGCCGCAGTGTAATTGGCGCTGCCGCTTAACAGGTTGGCTTGTGCCAGCGTTAAATCAGCTTTGGCTTTTTGTTTGCCGGATACGATCAACACTGTGGCTTTGGCCTCTTTCGCCGGCTGCGGATTGTTCGCATGATCCAGCAGATAAAGTTTCACTGCGCTCGGCGTCCCGGCTTTGGCGTCTTTCACCAGCACCAGTTCAAAATGATAAGCACCGGCCATCCGCAACTGGCCGCCGTTCGGGCCGACGACGGTATCTAAGTACTCGTCGGTGTGAGCAAAAGCCGCGCTACTGAGCAATCCGGCAGCCACGACCAGTGTTTTTAATCCGGTATTTAACAGAGTCTTGAACATATAAAATTCCTTCCTTATCAATAAACTTCAGTTTTATCAGCATTGGCCAACAAGCGCTCGAGCGGCTCGCGGCCCCATAACCAGAACATCAGCGGCGTCAGCACGGTATCCAGCAATGTTGAACTGACTAAACCACCAAAAATCACCACCGCGACCGGATGCAGAATTTCTTTGCCCGGCGCGTCGGCAGAAAACAACAACGGTAATAACGCAAAAGCGGCAACCAGCGCGGTCATCAACACCGGCGTTAAGCGCTCCAGGGATCCGCGGATAATCATCGCCTGCCCGAACACTTCGCCTTCAAAGCGGCATAAGTTGATGTAATGGCTGATTTTTAAGATGCCGTTGCGCGTGGCAATCCCGGCCAGCGTGATAAAACCGACCAGCGTCGCCACCGACAGCGGCGCCCCGCTCAGCCACAGCGCCAGCACACTGCCAATCAGCGCCAGCGGAATATTCGCCATGATGATCAGCGTTAACCGCAGCGACTGATAGCGGCTGTACAACACCAGCAACATCGCCAGCAGCGATCCGAGCGACAGCACCGCAATCAGCGAAGACGCTTCTTCCTGCGCCTGGAACTGGCCTTCCAGCACAGTGAAATAACCTTCCGGCAGTTGCGTGGCGGCCAGTACAGCGCGAATATCGGTAACCGCATGGCTTAAATCGCGGCCTTCAACGTTGGCCGATAGCACGATACGGCGCCGGCCATTTTCGCGGCTGATTTGGTTCGGCCCGTCTGATTCCAGCACTTCGGCCAGCAGCGCCAGCGGCACCGCGCCTTTTGGTGTTTGAATTAACAAACCACTGAGCGCTTGCGGTTCACGCGCGCCGTCCGGCAAGCGCAGCAGCAAGTCAAAACGACGTTCATTGCTGACCAGCTGGCTGAGCTTCACGCCGTCGATTTGCTGCTGCAGGCTATGCAACAGCTCACCGGGCGCCACGCCATAAGCGGCGGCTTTTTGGTAGTCGACGCGCACTTTGAGCTGTGGGATCAGCACTTGTTTTTCCAGCGTCAGGTCGGTCACGCCAGCCACTTTGCCAAGCTCGGCCTGCAAACTGGCGCCGAGCGCGCGCAAGGTGGCGATGTCGTCACCAAATACTTTGATGGCAATTTGCGCCCGCACGCCGGATAACAAATGGTCGAGTCGGTGTGAGATTGGCTGACCAACGCTGACACTACCAGGCAACACCGACAACACCCGGCGGATCTCGGCTAAAACTTCTTCGCGCGGCCGCTCCGACACTGTCAGGTCCACGTCAATTTCGCCGTAATGTACGCCTTCGGCATGTTCGTCCAGCTCAGCACGGCCAGTGCGCCGGCCGACTTGCGTCACTTCCGGCACCTGTAGCAATAACTGCTCAGCCAGCGCGCCGATTTTGTTCGATTCACTAAGCGCCGTACCCGGCTGCAACAACAGGTTGATGGTCAACGTGCCTTCGTTAAAAGCCGGCAGAAAGCTACGGGCAAACAGCGGTACTGTACTTGCCGCCGCAACTACGGCGATAAGCGCCGCCGCCAGCAGCGTGCGGGCATGGCGGAACGACCAGTGCAGTAGCGTTTCGTCGCGTTTTTTCAAAAACCGCACCAGCGCGCTGTCGCCATGTTGTTGTTGCGTCAGGCCCGGCAGCAGGTAATAACACAGCACCGGTGTCACAGTAATCGCCACCAACATACTGGCCAGGATCGAAGTGATATAAGCGATACCCAACGGGCTGAACAGCCGGCCTTCAATACCGGATAAGGCAAACAGCGGCACAAACACCAGCACCACAATCAGCGTGGCGTACACCACGCCGCTGCGCACTTCACCGGATGCATCGGCAATCACCTGCAGCACCGGCAACGGCACCGCTTTTTGCGCATTCTCTTTTAAGCGGCGCAGCACGTTTTCCACGTCGACCACGGCGTCATCGACCAGCTCACCGAGCGCAATGGCAAGGCCACCGAGCGTCATCGTATTGATCGACAAGCCAAAATAGCGGAACACCAACACTGCAGTCAGCAAACTAAGCGGAATGGCCAACAGTGAAATCGCCGTGGTGCGGCTATTGAGCAGAAACATAAACAGGATAATCGCCACCATCACTGCGCCGTCGCGCAGCGCTTCGATGACGTTATCAATCGAATTATTAATAAAATCAGCCTGTTTAAACAAAAACACCGGCGCTTCGACCCCAGCCGGCAAGCCTTTAGTCAGTTCTGCCACCGCGGTTTCGATTTGTTTGGTCAGTGCGACGCTGTCGGCTTGCGGCTGCTTTTGTACCGACAAAATCACCGCTGGTTTACCTTTATAACCACCGTCACCGCGTTTGGTGGCGGCCACGACCTGCACATTGGCCAGCTGGTTCAGCAAAATCGGTTGGCCTTGTGGATCGCCGACTGCGACCACCAGCTGCTGTAAATCCTGCAAGTCGGTGGTGCGGCC
>JAIXSW010000147.1 GCA_027484495.1 Gammaproteobacteria bacterium | reverse complement strand
ACTGACTTTGTCATCGACCTGCACAACACTACCAGCAATATGGGCGCGTGCCTGATCCTGACCCAACCCGGCCGGATTTATAATCTGCTGGCCGGATACGTCAAACTGAAAATGCCGGAGGCGGTGATTTCCCGCGACGAAGACCATTTTGCTGCTGAAGATCATGCGCTGCTGTGTACGGTCGGAACTTACGGCGTAATCGTTGAAGTCGGGCCACAGCCACAGTCGGTGCTGCGTCAGGACGTGCTGGAGCAAATGCACGAGATGACTCAGCACATTCTGGACTTTATTGAGCTGTACAATACCGATGCGTTACCTGAACTGCCAAAACGGGTTGAAGCGTTCCGCTACCTGCATTCGATCAAACTGCCGTTATCCGCCAGCGGCGAACGCCTTGGTATGGTGCATAAAAATATCCAGGATCGCGACTATCAGCCAATCGAGCCGGGGGCCGCGCTATTTGCTTTGTTTGATGGTTCTGAGATCGCCTACGACGGCGCTGAAGTGGTGTATCCGACTTTTATCAATGAAGCGGCTTATTACGATAACAATCTGGCGATGTCGCTGAACGATAAAGTCTGGATTGATGTCGAGTAACTTTGCTAAAACAAGGCGCATCAGGCGCCTTGTTTGTTTTCAAGATCAGAGCTGCTGATAGCTGGTTTTTTTCTGGATGAGCTCAATCGCGTAGTTATCCGGATCGCGGACAAAAGCAATCTCAGTGGTGCCGCCTTTGACCGGGCCTGGTTCACGGCTAATCACACCGCCGCGGGCGCGGATCAAATCACAGGCGCTATAGACATTGTCCACTTCCAGCGCGATATGACCAAACGCATTGCCGTTGTCGTAGCTGGTGACGCCATAGTTGTAAGTCAGCTCCAGCACAGCACCACTGGCTTCATCGCCATAGCCAACAAACGCCAGCGTGTACTGGTATTCCGGGTTGTCTGACGTGCGCAGCAACGACATGCCGAGTACTTCGGTGTAGAAGCTGATCGAACGCTGCAGGTCGCCGACCCTTAACATAGTGTGCAGAATACGCATGAGATGTTCCTATTCGGTTTTTTCTTTAAATTCACACAGATCTTCAATCAGGCAGCTGCCGCACTTGGGTTTTCGCGCAGTACAGGTATAACGCCCATGCAGGATCAACCAATGATGCACGTCGACTTTAAATTCGGCCGGCACCACTTTCAGTAATTTCTGTTCAACTTCATCGACGTTTTTACCGGGCGCAAAATTCATCCGGTTACTGACGCGGAAAATGTGCGTGTCCACGGCGATGGTCGGCCAGCCGAAGGCGGTATTGAGTACGACGTTGGCCGTTTTGCGGCCCACGCCTGGCAAGGCTTCCAACGCCTCGCGGTTTTCCGGGACTTGGCCGCCGTGCTGCTCCTGCAGAATTTGGCAGGTTTTGATCACGTTTTCAGCTTTGGTATTAAACAGGCCAATCGTTTTAATAAAATGCTTCACACCGTCAACACCCAAAGCCAGCATTGCTGCTGGCGTGGGAGCTGCGGCAAACAGGCCTTTGGTGGCTTTGTTGACGCTGACGTCTGTCGCTTGTGCTGACAACAATACGGCAATCAACAGTTCAAAAGGACTGCTGTACTCGAGCTCGGTCTCAGGCTTTGGGTTAGCGGCGCGCAACCGGCTTAAAATGGCGATGCGTTTATCTTTATTCATTGCAGCTTAATTCGTACTGACGTGGGTGACACGCGCGCGCTGGATGCTGCCTTTGTTTTGCTGGCGTGCTTTGCGCCGCGCTTCAATGGCATTTTTTGCGGCGATCAGGCCGCCCAGTACCAGGAAGGCGCCTGGCGGCAAAATGGCCAGCAGGAAATGGCTGTCCGCCTGATACAGTTCAATCTTCAGCACAGTTGCCCATGGGCCAAACAATAAATCGGCGCCATCAAACAAGGTGCCCTGGCCCAGAATCTCGCGAATAGCCCCTAAAGTGGCTAACACGGCGCAAAACCCGGTTCCCATCATCAGGCCGTCAAAGATCGATGGCAACACGGCGTTTTTCGAAGCAAAAGCCTCCGCCCGGCCAATGACGATACAGTTGGTCACAATCAACGGAATAAAAATCCCGAGTGATTGGTACAAAGCAAAGGTATAGGCATGCATCAGCAATTCAATCGCGGTCACGACGGATGCAATGATCATGACAAATACCGGGATCCGGATCTCATTCGGGATATGCTGGCGAAACAGGCTGATCACGCCATTGGTGGCAGCCAGCACCAGCATAGTGGCGAAGCCAAGGCCCAACGCATTGGTCAGTGATGAGCTGGTGGCCAGCAGTGGACACAAGCCCAGCAATTGCACCAGTCCCGGGTTGTTTTGCCACAAGCCGTTGCGGGTAATTTCCTGATATTGTTGCATATTCATCTCATGCTCCGCTGCAGCCGGTGGCCATAGTGGCCAGTTCCGGATGCGCTTTGATATACAGTGCCGCACGTTTTACTGCGCCAACAACCGCACGTGGCGTAATGGTCGCACCAGTGAACTGATCAAATTCACCGCCATCTTTTTTCACCGCCCAGCGTTTGTCGTCTGCAGATTCGACTTGTTGACCAGCGAAACTCAGGATCCACGGGTGGCGTTTCACTTCAATTTTATCGCCAAGGCCCGGCGTTTCTTTGTGTGCGATAGTCCGCACACCCAGTACCGTGCCGTCTGCGCTGATCGCTGCAAGCAAACTGATGTTGCCACTATAGCCATCAGGTGCAACCGTCTCGCTGACATAAACGGGCTGTGCATTGACGCTGGTCCGGTACAGTTTGGTGGGCGCGACACCGAAGGCTTCAATGGCAGTGACTTCAAGGCAATGCGCCAGCAGCGCATCGTCCTGATGACCCGCCGGCAATACCTCGCGCAGCACTTTGAGCTTCTCGGCCTGCGCCTGCTCTGCGATACGCTCAGCCGTGAGTTGATTCACACCGGCGATCACGGCGACACAGCCAATCGCAGCGATGCTCAGTAACAAGGCGTTTTTACTGACAAACTTCAGCATGAGTTAATTCCCCGGCCTGTGGCCGTACGCGCGCGGTTTGGTATAAGCGTCAATCAGCGGCACCGACAGATTGGCCAGCATCACGGCAAAAGCCCAACCATCGGGATAGCCGCCAAAAGTGCGGATCACAAACACCAGCAGCCCAATTAATGCACCATAAATCAGCCGGCCTTTCGCGGTCGTGGAGGCGGACACCGGATCTGTGGCAATGAAAAAAGCCGCCAACATAGTGCCGCCGCTGAATAACTGAAATAACGGCGTGGCAAAACGATCGCTGTCAGACAACCAGGCAATGCTGGAGCACAACACTAAACTGCCGAGCACTGCCACCGGGATGCGCCATTGGATCACTCTGCGTTGCAGCAGAAATAGGCCACCAACTAAAAAACCGAAATTGATCCAACTCCAGCCGAGGCCCGAGTAGCCATCAAATACCGGTTGTTGCATCGATTCGCTGACAGTTTTACCGGTCGCTAAATCATTGCGCAGGGTGTCGAGCGCTGTGGCCATGGTTCGACCATCCACGTCCGCTTTGAGCTGCGCGACCGAAAAGCCCTGACAGCTGAATCCGCTAAATACCAGACAAACCGGATCTGCACCCGTCATGGTATGGTGTTGTAACGTCGTCGGCGGCAGCCAGCTGGTCATCTGCTGCGGATAGGAGATCAGCAGCAATACATAAGCAGCCATCGCCGGGTTAAACAGGTTATGCCCGAGCCCGCCATACAGCTGTTTGACGACAATAATCGCAAAGGCCGTACCGAGCACAATGATCCACCAGGGCGCGGCAGCAGGGATGGCGAGCGCAAGCAGTAAACCGGTGACCAGCGCGCTGTGATCTTTTAACCGCGGCAGCACCGGCTTGTTGCGTATTTTCAGCATAACCGCTTCGCTGGCCCAGGCTGTCAGCACTGCGAGGACAATCTGGATCAACACGGCATAGCCAAAAAAGTACAGTTGTGCTGCGATCCCTGGCAGACAGGCCAGCGCCACGGTACGCATCAGCGCCGGCGTTTGCGCCAGTGAGTGCTGATGCGGTGAGGTCGCGATACGAAAACTCATGACGGCTGCTCCGGATCTGTCGGTTTTGCTTGTTGACGTGCTTTGGCCCGCGCTATTGCGGCTGCAATCGCGGCCTTTTTGGCATCTTCGGCCGACACGGCCGGCGTAGCTTCAGCGCTGCTGGTGACGACGTCCTGAGTTTCAGTCGGCACATCGGCAGCCCGCGTGGTTTCGGCAGCTTCAGCCAGCTTTTTCGCTTTGGCACGGGCGATGGCGGCTGCAACGGCGGCCTTGCGTGGGTCGTCAGCTGCTGATGTAGCGGTTTCAGCCGTGGCTGGTGTGTCCTCAGGCTGTACTGCCGGTGCGGCCTCGGCCAGTTTTTTCGCTTTCGCGCGGGCGATGGCGGCTGCAACGGCGGCTTTGCGTGGATCTTCAGTTACTGATGTTGCGGGCTCAGCCGTGGTTGGCACATCCTCCCGCTGTTCTGCCGGTGCGGCTTCGGCCAGTTTTTTCGCTTTGGCGCGGGCAATGGCGGCTGCAACTGCAGCGGCGCGCGGATCTGCTGCGCTGTCGGCCGCTGCTGCTGCCCTGTCCGGCGCTGCGCTTGATGTCATCTCGTCTGCCGGTTGGGCTTTGGCCGCCTGATAGGCGCGAGCTT
>JAIXSW010000383.1 GCA_027484495.1 Gammaproteobacteria bacterium | reverse complement strand
TATTGGTCGGCATCAATACTGCCGCCTTTCAGCGTCAGCGCAATCTGGAAGTACAGGGAATATTCTTTGCGGTGCCCTACAAACTGGCCGCCACCGTGATGCAAAAACTGAGTAAACACGGACGTGTCGTGCGCGGTGCACTCGGAATGAATGGTATTCCGGTCGTCAATGCCGCCGGCGAGCGCCAGGTATCCACCGGCCAGCCATTTTATGGCGTGCTGATCGACCAGGTTGAGCCCTTTGGCCCTGCCGATACTGCCGGCGTGCAGCAAGGCGACATTTTGTTGCAGGTCGACAATAAAGCGCTGACGAGTGTCGGTCAGGCGTTGGACATTGTCGCCGAAACCGAACCCGGCTCAGAGATTGATTTATTACTGGAGCGGCAAGGCCAGAAAGTCACGCTCAAATGCCGGATTGGCTTGCGGCCAGAAGCGGAATGAGCGGAAATAAAAAACGCCCGCGGCTGCGGGCGTTTTTTTATCGTGTTTAACACAGCGAGAGCTATTAAGCCGGCGCGTTAATCCGCGTGATCTCTGCACCTAATTTCTGCAATTTAAACTCTATCTGCTCATAACCGCGGTCAATATGATAAATGCGGTCAACAACAGTGTCGCCTTGCGCGACCAGACCGGCAATCACCAGGCTGGCTGACGCGCGCAGATCGGTCGCCATCACTTGTGCGGCGTTCAGCTGTGGTGTGTGTTGGCATACAGCCGTATTCCCTTCCAGCTGGATCAGTGCGCCCATCCGCTGCAATTCCGGCACATGCATAAAGCGATTTTCAAAAATGGTCTCGGTGACCACGCCGACACCACTTGCCACCACGTTCAGCACCGTGAACTGCGCCTGCATATCGGTCGGAAAACCCGGATGTGGCACGGTTTTCACGTTCACCGAGTTTAAGCTGCGACCAGTCATGTTCAAGCGGATCCAATCGGCACCTGTGGTGACTTCAGCACCGGCTTCCCGCAACTTCTCCATCACGACTTCCAGTTCAGCCGGATCAGTATTGATACAGGTAACATCGCCACCAGTCACCGCCGCTGCGACCAGAAAAGTACCGGTTTCAATCCGGTCTGGCAGCACTTTGTGGTTGGCACCAACCAACGACGGCACCCCTTCAATCCGGATCGTCGCACTGCCAGCACCAGTGATTTTCGCACCTAAAGCAATCAGATAATTAGCCAAATCAACGACTTCAGGTTCGCGGGCGGCGTTTTCGATAATGGTCACGCCATCAGCCAGAGTGGCAGCCATCAACAAGTTCTCAGTGCCAGTGACGCTGACCATATCCATCACCAGGTGCGCACCTTTCAAGCGTTCAACCCGTGCTTTGATATAACCATGTTCAACGACAATCTGTGCACCCATTTTGCGCAAGCCTTCAATGTGCAGATTGACCGGACGCGCGCCGATGGCGCAGCCGCCAGGTAACGACACTTCGGCATAACCAAACCGGGCTAACAACGGTCCTAACGCCAGAATCGATGCACGCATCGTGCGCACCAGCTCGTAGGGCGCCAGCTGACTGGTGATGTTGGTCGCGTCGACGGTCACCCGATCAGCTTCACGCTCAACAACGGCACCAAACATGCGCAGCAATTTAAACGTAGTGTCGATATCTTTTAATGCAGGCACATTGCTGATCACTGACGGCTGTTCGGCCAGCAAAGTTGCAAACAGGATCGGTAATGCGGCGTTTTTCGCACCGGAAATGGATACTTCGCCTTGCAGGCGGGCGCCGCCTTTGACTAAAAATTGTTGCATCTTTGCTTACACCGGCGGGTTAAGAAGTTTTTCACGACGCCATTGGGTTGGCGTGAAGGCTTTAATTTGCAGGGCATGAATACTGCCATTGGCAATATCACTCATCAGGGGTGCATACACCAGCTGCTGTTGTTTCACCCGACTCAAGCCGTCAAAACAATCGCCCACGGCAGTGACGGAGTAATGACTGCCATCAGTTTTCACATACACTTCAGCCAGTTGCAGCTGCTCAAGCAACCGCTGTTCAATCTCTTTACAATCCATCTGGATACCCTTGTGCCACAGTGTGGTGATTTGCGAGCGTCCGTAAACCGGACAATCGCCAAAAATAAAACCCGGCATGTTGAGCCGGGTTGTCATTATATCCTGCCTCGGAGCGCTTTTCAGCTCTCTGTCGGTAAAAGGCTTAATACATCACTGACCGCAGCCAATGAATGTAATTGTGCCGGCATGCCACGCAAAGTGACCTGCAGCGATTTTGCCTTGGCTTGCGACAACACCTGAATAAGCCAGGCCAGGCCTGCCGTATCCACATGCTTCAAAGCAGCAAGATCAAACACCGCATTGCCCTGCAGACTCTGCAGCGGTTTAAATGGCCAGAACTGCACAACGGTGTTGCGATCCAGCTCACCGCTGAATACCAGCACTTGCTGCTCCTGACGGATCTCAAGCATTTTTTGCTTTCTCAGGCGCTTTAATCGGTGCTTTGGCTTTTTCTTCTAACTGCGCAGCCACGCTGATCAGGCCTTGCTGACGGATCAGACTGCCCAGTTCAGAACGCTTACTATCCAGCAAAGAAATACCTTCAGCGACCATATCGAATACCAGCCAGTTGGTCGCACCTTTGACACGACGCAGTTTAAATTCGATTTTGATATCCGGTTTACCAGGGTCGATCACCCGTGTTTTGATCGTGATAATTTTCTTTTGTGCTTCAATCGGCTGACCCGGCTCAATCATCACTTGCTGATCGCGATACTGGGTAAATACACCGGCATAAGTACCTACCATGTAGTTCTGGAAGGCGCCGACAAAAGTATTAAAGTCCTGCTTCGGCACTGTATTCAATTTGACTGCATTGCCGATGACATATCCGGCAGCGTAACGACTGTCGATATAAGGCACCAGTTCTTCGGTCACTATTGTACGCAGAATTTCCGGGTCCTTTTTGATGTCAGCTTGTTGGCGGGCAATGCGCTGGAAGGTTTTATCTGCCAGCACTTCCATCATTTTGTATGGGTCGTCATATTTCGGCACTGCAGCGTCTGCCGCCTGAGCCTGCGAAAACGCCAGCAGCGCAGTCGCCGCCAGCAATAC
>JAIXSW010000099.1 GCA_027484495.1 Gammaproteobacteria bacterium | reverse complement strand
ATTTAAAACGGCTGGACCGCAATATCATGGGCGGCTATCTCGACAGCGTGTCCGTTACTGCCAGTTGCTACAACAGTGGTGATTCGATTACCTTTTTTCAAAGCCGTAATGCCAGCGAATGGCAGCGTTCGCGCCGTTGTGGTCAACGCACATTGCTGGGCATTCACCATTTGATGGCCTCCGCCGCCATTCCGTTGGTGATGCCATCGGTGCGCATCAATCAGCAGTACTTTGGCGATGGCTCTGTCAATCAACTGGCGCCGCTCAGCGCGCCGATCCATTTAGGCGCGGACCGGATCCTGATCGTCGGTCTGGAGCAGCCCCGCCGGCGCGAACATTTGCAGCAAATGCCCCATCACCCGAACCTGTCCACCATTGCCGGCCATTTGCTCGACAGTATATTTTCTGACACGCTCAATGCCGATTTGGAACGGATGCAACGGGTGAACAAAACACTGGAGACGTTGCAGCAACACAACATCGAGACCGAACTCAAACCGGTACACAGTTACCTGATCAATCCGTCGGTGAATTTTAATGCGCTGGCCAGCGAGCATTTTCTGGCGCTGCCGATGGCAATACGTTCGTTGTTGCGCAACATCGGCATCAAACAACATTCTGACTCAAGCCTAGCCAGTTATCTGCTGTTTGAGAAAAGCTTTACCAAACGCTTAATTGAACTGGGTTATCAGGACGCCATGGTACAAATGGACGACCTGATGACTTTCCTCGCCGCCAAAAATTAGTCATCTGCGGCAGCATGCTGCCGCTACAACCATGGTTATCGGACGTCACTTTTATACATTATCATTGCTAAACAACCACTTACGCTGAGTGGCACAAAACATGCTTTGCTGAACTATTATCCACATCAGGGAGTCGCTGATGGAAATGTTCAGCTTTTCCGATATGTCATTACAACATGTGCCCAGCTATGCCGGCATTACCAGCAGCCCGTTGTGGTCCGCCGTCGCCAATAAACTGGGTTCGGCGTTGCCGGAACAACTGCAAACCACGCTGGAACTGAACCAGCAATTGCAGATGTTCTCGATGGCCGCCGGCAAAATTCTGCCATTGACGGCAATGCAGCTGTGCACCGCCGTCGGCGAGTTTAAGGCCGCCGGTTCCAGCAATGGCCCGCATGAATACCGCAGTATGCTGGTGCTGAATGAACAATGTCTGGCTGAACTGATTTATCAGAGTGAACTGCCGGTCAGTCCGATGCAACAACGCAAATTGCTGGAATTGGAACAACAATGGCTGTTCCCGCTGCGCAACGCGTTGATTGTCACCCGGCTCCAGCAACTCGCCCTGCGTGATACGCTGACGGGCCTCGGCAATCGCCGGTATTTTGACGATGCGATCCAAAAAGCGCTGCAGCTGACGGAGCGCAAGCAACAGCCGATGGTGCTGATCCTGTTAGATTTGGACAACTTTAAACAAGTGAATGACAACTTCGGCCACCATGCCGGTGACGAAGTGTTGCTGGCCGTCGCAGACGCCATGCGCTGTACACTGCGTGCCAGTGATAATTTGTTCCGCTTTGGTGGTGACGAATTTGCCGTGTTATTAACTGCAGAAGATGCTCAAAGCGCTGAATTGGTTGCACATCGCCTGGTGAAGGCCATTAGCCAGCACCATATTTGTGTCAAATTTGGTGTATCTGCCAGCGCGGGTTTAGCTTCCCACCAAGCGGAAGAAACCACCCAAACTTTGTTTAATCGGGCCGATTCGGCGTTATATGACGCCAAGCAGAGTGGTAAAAATGCGGTACGCACTGCCACCATCCACGCGAAGTCGACCGCAGAAGTGATGAACGCCTGAATTAAATTTCCGCTTTAAAATGCAGCCAGCTAACCGCTTGTGCTGCCGTGCAATGACTGGCAAAACCAGGCACTGCGACGACTGTGTTTTGCTGTCCGGCGATGATAAACGGCATGGAGCCACGTCGCCAGGGCGGCACTTTCCACTGCTTACACCAGTCTTTTAGCGCTTTACTGTGCACGTTGCCGACAGCTGCAAAACGTTGATTGAGCTGACCCGTCGTCAGCCGCAGCTGCGCTGCCAAAGGCACTGCCAGCGGTAAGCTGGACCAGGTCGCATCAGGTGCCTTTGCATCACTATTCCATAAAAACTGCCAGTGCCGCCAATTGAGTGATAACTCTGGCATCAACAACGCCCCCTCTGCCGGTGGTTCCGCAGCTTGCTGCTGAGCTTTTTGATCAAGCAGGTACAACAAACCGTCAAAGCGGCGCAATTGCCAGTCGCCCCACTGCAGCTGCGGCTGTGCATCCGTTTTAGCCAATAAAAAGCTCTGCACAAACTCACGGGTTTGTTCGGCAGACGGCGTCAGGTCATAGCGGCTGAGGAAGTGCCTGAGTAATAAGTCGCGCGCCGGATTGTCGAGTTGTGCAAGCCGGGTTAAATCCAGTTGGCCGTGGCGCAGCACTTGCGTCAGCTCAGTAGCCAGCTGTTGTTGCTGGTATTCAAGACTTTGCTGTAATAACTGACAACTGCGGGCAGTGGTCTGGCTGATCGCCGGAAAACGTTGCTGCAATAATGGCAGCACGTGCTGGCGCAGGAAATTCCGATCGAAACTATCATCCTGATTGCTGGGATCTGTGACAAAAGCCAGCTGCTGCGCTTGCGCATATTGTTCCAGCTCAGTGCGGCTAAACGATAGCAGTGGCCGCACCAACTGAGTACCGGCAACAGGCTTTTGTGCGGCAATCGCGGCAAGCCCGTGCAACCCACTGCCGCGTTTGAGCGCCAATAACACCGTTTCCAGCTGATCGTCAGCGTGGTGCGCGGTCATCAGCACAGTGTCTGGCGTCAGTAACTCTGCCAGCGCCTGATAGCGCAAGGTGCGGGCCTGTTGTTCGATATTGCGCGCCGGATCAGCTAGCTGGACCCGGCAGAGTTGAAAGTCGACCTGTAGAGCTACTGCCTGCGCCTGACAAAATACCGCCCACTCGTCGGCCTGCGCCTGCAAGCCATGATGGACATGGGCGACCTTTAAACAAAAGCCGGCTTTTTGCTGCAAGCTTGCCAACAGATGCAGCAACACCATTGAATCCAGGCCGCCACTCAGTGCGAGTAGCACCTGACGGGCTGGCACCGCATGAACTGCATCCAATACCGCCTGCTGCAGCCGTTGCTGCAATACATGCATCTGCACGTCATGCGCGGGCAGTTCATTCGCAGGTGGTGCATTTGCAGACAATTCGTCGGCCGGCTGTTGGGTCATGGTGATAAAAAAGCCGCCTTACGGCGGCTTTCCTCAATACGCAGAATTAACAATAACCGAAGGACATCAGACGCTTATAGCGCCGGTCCAGCAATTCGGCTACAGAGAATTTATCCAGCTTGGCCAGGTCGCGTTGCAGTGCTGTTTTAACACTTTGGGCCATCTGCTCATGGGCCCGATGCGCACCACCAAGCGGTTCATTGATGATGTCATCAATCAGCCCCAGTTCTTTGATCCGCGGTGCTGTCACGCCCATCGCTTCGGCCGCCAAAGGAGCCTTGTCAGCGCTTTTCCACAGAATCGAGGCACAACCTTCCGGTGAAATGACCGAATAGGTGCTGTATTGCAGCATGTTGACCTGGTCGCCAACACCAATCGCCAATGCGCCACCAGAACCACCTTCACCAATCACAGTACAAAGTACCGGCACTTTCAAGCCAGCCATCACTTTGAGGTTGCGGGCGATGGCTTCGCTTTGACCGCGCTCTTCCGCACCAATCCCCGGATAAGCACCCGGCGTATCGATAAAAGTGATAATTGGCATTTTAAAGCGTTCGGCCATTTCGTACATGCGCAGCGCTTTGCGATAACCTTCCGGCTTCGGCATACCGAAGTTGCGTTTGATTTTCTCGGCAGTATCACGGCCTTTCTGATGACCGATAATCATCACCGGGCGATCGCCTAAACGGGCAGTACCACAAACAATGGCCGGATCGTTGGCAAAGGCGCGGTCGCCGGCCAGTTCATCAAAATCGGTAAAAATATGTTTGATATAGTCCAGCGTATAAGGACGCAGCGGATGGCGGGCTAATTGGGCAACCTGCCATGGACCTAACTCTGCAAAAATCTTTTTGGTCAGCGTCAGACTTTTTTCTTTGAGCTTGTTCACCTCTTCTTCGAGGCCCAGGTCAAACTCACCATTACGGCTGACTTTGCGCAGTTCTTCTATTTTTGCTTCAAGTTCCGCAATCGGTTGCTCAAACTCTAAATAATTCAGCATCATCGACTGTCACTACCTACCTAATTAAATTCAAGTTGTATTGTTGCTAATTGTTTTAACTGATGCAACAAAGCGTCTGTGGGTGTGATCCACCAATCTGTACCGAGTGCCAGTGTCACCGCGCCTTCCGGGCGCTGATAACGTAATTTGACCGGCACGGTTCCGGCTTTAAATTCGTTCAGAACCTGCCGCAGCTGTTGCAGCTTGTCCGGATTGAGTTTGTCGGCATCAATACTGACAAACAAATGTTTCAGGCATTTTTCCCTGGCCTGGGTGATCTCGACCACCTCGCGGCCGGTCATTGTAAGGCCACCGCTGAAATCATCAAAGCTGACCTGTCCTGATACCACCAAAACCTTGTCTTTTTGCAGCAGATGCTCGAAGTTCTCGAACTGTTCGGGGAAAAAACGTACATCTAACCGCGCCGATTTATCGTCGAGTTGTACCAAAGCCCAGCGCCGGCCTTTTTTATTGATTAAAACCCGCACGTTCACTACTAAGCCACAAGCATGCACGGTCTGATCGCGCCGGGTCGGCGTAAAGTCAACCAGCCTTGCCGTCGAATAATGGTGGATCTCTGCCAGATAGCGGTTGATCGGGTGACCGGTCAGATACAAGCCCAGCGTTTCTCGTTCACCTTCAAGCCAAACTTCATCCGGCCATACCGGGACTTGTTTAAAAGCATGCTGCGAGTTTTCCGGCTCAGGCGCGAGAGAGCCAAACAAATCATCTTGCCCCATCGCCTGCGCTTTGGCTTGCTGTTCCGCGGCTTTCATCGCCTCTTCCAGCGTCGCCATCGTTGATGCGCGATGCGGACCGAGCCTGTCCATCGCACCGGCCAGGATCAGTTTTTCAATCACCCGGCGATTAAGCCGTTTTAAATCGACGCGATGGCAAAAATCGAACAAATCAAGGAAAGGCCCACCACTATCCCGCGCTTCGATAATCGCTTCGATCGGACCTTCACCCACGCCTTTAATTGCACCGATACCATACACGATATGGCCATCCGTGTTGACGGTGAATTTATGCTGCCCCGAATTCACATCCGGCGGCAGCAGTTTGAGCTTCATATGCTCACATTCGTCAACCAGCGTCACTATCTTGTCGGTGTTGTCCATATCCGCCGACATCACCGCCGCCATAAACTCAGCCGGATAATGCGCTTTCATCCACAGTGTCTGATACGACACCAGCGCATAAGCGGCCGAGTGCGATTTGTTAAAGCCGTAACCGGCAAACTTCTCTACCAGATCGAAGATTTTCATCGCCAACTCTGGATCGACGCCATTAGCCGCCGCACCATTCTGGAAGGTATCGCGCTGTTTGGCCATTTCTTCGGGTTTCTTTTTACCCATAGCGCGGCGTAACAAGTCGGCGCCGCCAAGCGAATAACCCGACAGCACCTGCGCGAT
>JAIXSW010000569.1 GCA_027484495.1 Gammaproteobacteria bacterium | reverse complement strand
TCCGGTCAGGTTGGTGATGCCGTGCAAATTCAGGTCAGTGCTGCAGACAAGTATCTGCTGAAGCTGCAGGAACTGTGTAAATTTACCAGCACCATCCGCATTGAACACATCAGTGAACCGTCGTTTTCTGAGCAGGTTGTCAGCTGGCTGCGGCCACAATTTGAAGTGCGTTTATATCACGACGCGCGGCTGGCGGAAGTGGTTGCCTGTCAGCAGGTCAGGCAGTTTAAAGCCGTCTATGACTACCCGAATACCGATATGTTACTGCCCGATGAAAAACGCCAGATTAATCTGCTATTGCGCGACTGGCTCAATTTGTGTCGGGCGCAGGGACTTTGCAGCGCCGTGGTATTGCTGTGACCGATGCAGTTTTTCCCTGGCCTGGTGCTTCTTTGGTCCAGATCACCGACTGTCATCTATTGGCGACGCCGGATGCGCTGTATCAGGGCATCAGGCCTTATCAGCATTTACGCCGGATATTAGACGAATTGCGGCCACAAGCGCCGTTATTGATCCTGACTGGCGATTTGACCGAAGATCACAGCTCGGACTCTTACGCGTTATTGCAGCAGTTGCTGGCTGACTGGCCGGCACCGGTATTTTTGTTGCCGGGTAATCATGATGAGCGCGTTGCACTGGAGCAGCTAAGTCAGCTGCCACCGTTCCGGCCCGAGCGCCGGCTGGCGCTGCCTGGCTGGCAGTTGTGGTTACTCGACAGCAAAGGTGACACGCCGGCCGGCAGTTTTCCGCCAGCGCGGCTGGCGACCCTGGAACATTGGCTGACCGACAGCGCTGATGCGCAGATTTTCTGGTTTTGTCATCATCATTTGCTGCCGATCGGCAGTTTTATCGACCGGTTTGATCAACAAGACAAAGCGGGTTTATTGGAAATGCTCAGGCGTGAGCCGCGCCTGCGCGGTCTGGCGCACGGTCATTGTCATCATGCCTATCAATATGAGTTGCCGGAGTTTGTTCAGGTGGGCTGCCCGGCCAGCTCAGTACAGTTTTTACAGACGCCGGACTGGCAGACACAGGATCAAGATCCACGTGCCTGCCGCTGGGTATTTACGCCGGATGGCCGTCTGCAATGGGAGTTTTTACAGTTTTGACGTCACAACATATTGTGTATTTACATGGTTTCGCCAGTTCGTCGCAGTCAGAGAAAGCGTTGTTGGTGCGGGATTATTTCCAGCAACATTTGCCACAGCATCAGTTGTCGGTGCCGGATTTGCCCTACACGCCAGCTGAAGCCTGGCAAGAATTACAGCTGCTGTGTATACAAAATCCTCCCCAGCTGGTCATCGGCAGCTCTTTGGGTGGTTTTCTGGCCACGGCACTGGCCGAGCAGTATGGTTGTCGCGCGGTCTTGATCAATCCGGCGGTGCGCCCGCATCTGTTATTACAACAGCATCTGGGTCGGTATTATCATCCGGTGCGGCAGCAGCATTATGAAGTACGGGCCGATCATCTGCCGCTGCTGGAAGAGTTACAGGTACAGAAATTGCGTCGGCCATCACAATATCTGGTGTTATTACAAAGCGGTGACGAGGTGCTGGACTATCGTCAGGCGCTGGATTTTTATCAACAATGTCTGACAGATGTACAAGAAGGCGGCGATCACAGCTATCAGAACCTGCAAAGCCGGCTGGCGGATATTGTCAATTTCGGCCAATTAGCGTAAAACACTGTGGATTGATACAGCCTCAGGGACAGTCCTGATGGACCCGCGCCTTCAACGCAATTCAGACTCCGGAACCTATGCATGACAGAACAACAATATAATGCCGATTCCATTGAGGTCCTGACGGGCCTTGAGCCGGTGCAGCGTCGCCCGGGTATGTACACCGACACCTCGCGACCTAACCATCTGGCGCAGGAAGTCATCGATAACAGTGTCGACGAAGCGCTGGCTGGTCATGCCGACACAGTCCAGGTCATTCTGCATCCGGATCAGTCGATTGAAGTCATTGATAATGGCCGTGGCATGCCGGTGGATATTCACCCGGAAGAAGGCGTCAGCGGCGTCGAACTGATCCTGTGCCGGCTGCATGCCGGCGGTAAATTCTCCAATAAAAACTATCAGTTCTCCGGCGGCCTGCATGGCGTCGGGATCTCGGTCGTCAACGCGTTATCCAGCCGGGTTGAAGTGTCGGTACGCCGCGACGGCAACGTCTATGAAATGGCGCTGGAACATGGCAATAAAGTCAGTGAACTGGCGATCACCGGTACCGTCGGTAAACGCAATACCGGTACCCGCGTGCGCTTCTGGGCAGATCCAAAGTATTTTGATTCTCCGAAATTTTCGGTCAGCCGGTTACTGCATGTATTAAAAGCCAAAGCGGTGTTATGTCCGGGGCTGACAGTCAAATTTGAAGACAAAATTAACGATCAGAGTTACAGCTGGTGTTACATCGCCGGGATCCGCGATTACCTTATTGACGCGGTGAAAGAGTCGATGACATTGCCCGAGCTGCCGTTTGTCGGCGCTTTTTCTGCCAGTACTGAAGCCGTCGATTGGGCGGTATTATGGCTGCCGGAAGGCGGCGAACTGCTGACCGAAAGTTATGTCAACCTGATCCCGACTGCGCAGGGCGGTACCCACGCCAATGGCTTGCGCCAGGGCTTGCTGGAAGCGCTGCGCGAATTCTGTGAATTCCGCAATTTGCTGCCGCGTGGTATCAAACTGACACCGGAAGATGTCTGGGATCGCTGTGCCTATATCCTGTCGCTGAAAATGCAGGAGCCGCAGTTTGCCGGCCAGACCAAAGAACGTTTATCAAGCCGCCAGGCGTCCAGCTTTGTCACCGGCGTGGTCAAAGACAGTTTCAGCCTGTGGCTGAACGAGCATACCGAAGTCGCGCAGACGCTGGCGGAGTTTTGCATCAATAACGCGCAAAAACGCTTACGTGCTGAAAAGAAAATTGTGCGGAAAAAAGTCACAGCGGGTCCGGCATTACCGGGCAAACTGGCCGATTGTAGTGGCTCTGACGTCAGCCGCTCGGAGCTTTTTCTGGTGGAAGGGGATTCAGCCGGCGGCTCAGCCAAACAAGCCCGTGACCGCGAGTATCAAGCGGTGATGCCGCTGCGCGGCAAAATTCTGAATACCTGGGAAGTCGATTCCGAGCAAATTCTGGCGTCGCAGGAAGTGCATGATATTTCAGTCGCAATTGGGCTGGATCCCAACTCAACGGACTTATCGCAACTGCGTTATGGCAAGGTTTGTATTCTGGCCGATGCGGACTCTGATGGTCTGCACATTGCCACCTTACTTTGTGCGTTGTTTATGCAGCATTTCCGTACGCTGGTGGATGCTGGCCATGTGTTTGTCGCGATGCCGCCCCTGTACCGCATCGACATCGGCAAGGACGTTTATTACGCGCTGGATGAGGATGAAAAAAATGGCATTCTCGATCGGCTGGAAGCGGAGAAAAAACGCGGCAAAATCAATGTTCAACGTTTTAAAGGTCTCGGCGAAATGAACCCGTTGCAACTGCGGGAAACCACGATGGATCCAAACACGCGTCGGCTGGTACAGCTGACTATCGATGATGAACGCCAGACGCTGGAAATGATGGATATGTTGCTGGCGAAAAAACGTGCCAACGACCGCAAGGACTGGCTGGAGCATAAAGGCGATCGCGCCATTCTGGCCTAACGTTAACAGGCCCTAGGGATTGTCAGAGGCGGACGGTCACGGTACTCTGAGCCGCGAATTTATGCACTTTGGATGAATTATTATTACTATGAAAGTCTGTGCAGCAATATTACTGAGTTGTCTTTGGTGTTGGTCGGCGTCAACGCTGGCCAACGATGCCAATACTGCAGCGTTACCGGATTGGTTACTGCAAATTCAGCAACAGAAAAATATTCAACCTGAAGCCATGTTGCAGCAGGCGCTGAGCCATGAAGCCGAGTTTGGCAACTGGAATGCAACGCAACAGGCCAGCTGGCTCAATGAATTGTCGCTGATTTACGAAGCACTGGGTCGCCATCGCGATCAATTGGCGGCCGCAGAACGCGGCCTGGCACTGGTGCCGGGTCTACTCAGTAAAACCCATGTCGAATTGTTGTTTAGCATGGGATATGCGCTGGAAATGCATCGGGAATATGCACAGGCTAATGAATATTATAAAAAAGGCATGGCGTTAGCGACTGAGCTGAAAGATGAAAAGCTGATGATTCAAGGGCAACTGAATCTGGCAGCGATGCTGGCGGAAGAAAGCCAGGATCAGGAAGCGCTGGAAACATTAAAACAAGCCTACGATCGCGCCGTGAAGCTGGGCGATAAAGAGACGCTGGCCAGCGTGAATGCCGAACTGGGCCTGATGTACACCATGCTGATGAGCGATGAAGAAGCGCGTAAGCTGCTGGAAGAATCTTATCGTTTATTCGATGAACTGGGCTGGGAGAAAAGCAAAATTTCGGTCTGGTACAATCTGGCTATGACCTATCGCTATCAAAGCAAACCGGAACTGGCGCTGGAAATATTCGACAAAATGCTGAAAGCCAGCCTGCACGCCGAAGATCCGGTGCAGTCGTATTATGCCTATCTGGGCCTCGCGACGACACATCGTGGTATGAAAAAGTACGATGCCGCCGTGTCTTATATGGAGCAGGCCGATACGTACCTGCCTTATCTGCAATCGACCTATCAGCTCAGCGAGCATCATTTTGAAAAAGCGCTGATTTATCGCGCATTGGGCCAGACCAGTCTGGCGTTCCAGGAAGTTGATTTGGCGGCAGAGACGCTTGGTAACCAACGCAATGTGTCTGACAAATTTTTTGCACTGCATTTTGACCGGTTAAAGTCGCATTTGTATGCCGACAACGGCGACTTTGAAAAAGCCTACAGCCTGCTTGATCAGTTCTTCAAAAATTATGTCAGCCTGCAAGATGATAAACGCGATTTACAGGTGCAGAAACTACGTTTGAGCTTTGATGCTGAGCGCCAACAGGCGAAAAACGAGTTGCTGCAAAAGGACAATGAGCTGCAGGCTCTGCGATTACAGGAAGTGGAACGGAAGCGTCAGATCCAATGGCTGTGGATTGGGCTGTTTGCCTGTACCAGTCTGATCCTGCTGACATTATTGCTGTGGCAATGGCGACGTCGTCGTCAGAGTCTTTCAGCCACAGAATAAGGCTAATTTTGCCGAAAAGGGTAATGCATGACTGATATCATCATCAGCGCCGACGGGATTGAACAACGCCCGATGCGGCATTTTACTGAAGAAGCCTACCTCAATTATTCGATGTACGTGATTATGGACCGGGCGTTACCGCATATCGGTGACGGACTGAAGCCGGTGCAGCGCCGCATCGTTTATGCCATGTCTGAGCTCGGTTTGTCGCATGTGGCGAAATATAAAAAATCCGCGCGTACTGTCGGTGACGTGTTGGGTAAATTCCACCCGCATGGTGATAGTGCCTGTTATGAAGCCATGGTGCTGATGGCTCAGCCGTTTTCTTACCGTTATCCGCTGGTTGATGGTCAGGGTAACTGGGGCGCGCCGGATGATCCGAAATCTTTCGCCGCGATGCGTTACACCGAAGCCAAACTGTCGCGGTTCAGCGAGCTGCTGCTAAGTGAGCTGGGGCAGGGCACGGTCGATTGGATCCCGAATTTCGACGGCACACTGGATGAACCCAAAGTATTGCCAGCCCGGCTGCCGCATATTCTGCTAAACGGCGTTACTGGTATCGCAGTGGGTATGGCGACTGACATTCCCCCCCACAATGTGCGTGAAATCACCGAAGCGGCTTGCCATTTATTGGACAACCCAACTGCGTCAGTGCCGGATTTGCTGCAATATGTCAAAGGGCCGGATTATCCGACCGATGCCGAAATCATCACGCCGCAGCATGAACTACAGACTATTTATGAAACCGGTCGTGGCAGCGTGCGGATGCGCGCGATTTATACCGTGGAAGACGGGGATATCGTCATTACCGCGTTGCCGCATCAGACCTCCGGCGCCAAAGTGCTGGAACAGATCGCTGCCCAGATGAATGCGAAAAAGCTACCGATGGTGTCAGACTTGCGTGACGAGTCAGACCACGAAAGCCCAACCCGAATCGTCGTGGTACCACGTTCCAACCGCATCGATGTTGAACAGCTGATGCAGCATCTGTTTGCCACGACGGATTTAGAAAAATCCTATCGGGTGAATTTGAATATCCTTGGCCTTGATCAACGGCCACGGGTGAAAAACCTGTTGGAAATTCTCAGCGAATGGCTGGTATTTCGCCGTGATACTGTGCGCCGCCGTCTGCAGTATCGCCTCGATAAAGTGCTGGACCGGTTGCATGTGCTGGAAGCCCTGTTAATCGCGTTTCTGAATATTGACGAAGTGATCCGGATTATTCGCGAAAACGATGAGCCTAAACCGGTGCTGATCGAGCGGTTTTTACTGACCGATCGTCAGGCAGAAGCCATTCTGGAACTAAAATTACGTCACCTGGCAAAGCTCGAAGAATTTAAAATTCGTGCCGAGCAGGATGAACTGAACAAAGAGCGTGAATATCTGCAGGGCATTTTGGGCAGTGAAAGCAAACTGACTAAACTGATCCGGACCGAATTGCTCGCTGACGCGAAAAAATATGGTGATGACCGCCGTAGTCCGATCGTTCAACGCGAAGAAGCTAAAGCGCTCAGTGAAAAAGAGTTGCTGCCAAGTGAAGCGGTCACTGTGATCCTGTCAGAAAAAGGCTGGGTGCGCTGTGCCAAAGGCACAGACGTCGACGGCAATAGCCTGCAATACAAAGCGGGCGACGGCTTTAAGTCGGCTGCAAGCGGCCGCAGCAATCAATATGCGGCATTTATCGATTCCAGCGGTCGCAGCTTTGCCGCTGAAGCGCATGATCTGCCATCGGCCCGTGGTCAGGGCGAGCCGCTGACCACAAGGTTTGCATTAGTTGCTGGCGAGAATTTCGAGCATGTACTGATGGCAGATAACCAGCTTCAGCTGTTAATCGCCAGCGATGCGGGTTACGGTTTTGTCGCGAGCTTCGAAGATTTAATCAGCCGCAACAAAGCCGGCAAAGCGCTGCTGAGTCTGCCGACCGGCGCCAAAGTGATGACGCCGCAACCGATTAAAGATCCGGCCACTGATCAAGTGGTCGCGATCTCCAACGAAGGCCGCATGTTGGTATTCCCGGTGTCTGAGCTGCCGAAACTGGCTAAAGGCAAGGGCAATAAGATCTTGAGTATCGCTTCGGCGCGTGCTGCCAGCCGTGAAGAATATCTGAAAATTCTGGCCGTCGTGCCGGCTGACAGCGGCGTCACTTTAGTTGCCGGCAAACGCAAGATGACGATCAAAGCCTCTGATCTGGCACATTATGTTGGTGAACGTGGCCGGCGTGGGAATAAGTTACCGCGTGGACTGCAGCGCATCGATGAGCTGCTGGTCGGCGAAGTCGGGGACTCCGCGTTGTAAGGAATATCAGAAACCACCTGCGGGTGGTTTCTGCTTTCTATGGCATCGTGAAGTGCCGGCGAGATGCACGGAAGAGCTGTTGGTGCTGCAGTGAACATTCAGTACACAACTGTGCTCCGGATTTGCTGAAGATGGAGCTAACTTGCAACAAATCTGGCGTGACGCCGCTAACTTTGTACAGATCAAACCAGCGTACAGCTGTAAACCGTTTATACTGCCGACCTGATAAAAATGAGGTTATGCCGTGTTAGCTGTCATCCGAATTATTTTACTGGCTGTATTTATTGTCGTCACGACTGTGGCGGGTTTAGTGTTATGTCTGGTCCGGCCTTTTCATCGCGAGAATGTTGGTGTGGTGTCGGCCTGGTATGGCAAAGCCAGTAAGATTTTAGGCGTGAAGGTAGAGATCCGCCGCCACCCGGCAGTCACGGCGGCAATGCCTTGTGTATTTCTCGCCAATCACCAGAATAACTATGATTTGTTTACCATCAGCGGTGCTTTGGTTCCCGGCACTGTCACCATTGGCAAAAAAAGCCTGAAATGGATCCCGTTTTTTGGCCAGCTATATTGGTTCCTTGGCAATATTCTGATTGACCGCAATAACAAAAGTAAAGCCGTTGGCACTATGCAAGGCGCAGTCGAGCGCATCACCCGCGATCAACTATCAGTTTGGGTATTTCCGGAAGGCACACGCAGTCGGGGTCGCGGTTTGTTACCTTTTAAAACCGGCGCTTTTCACATCGCTCAGCAGGCGCAAGTCGGCATAGTTCCGATTTGCATGAGCAGCACCAGCAACAAGATCCGGTTAAATCGCTGGAATAATGGCCGCATCATTATTGAGTTGCTGCCGCCATTAAGCCCGGCTGAACTGCACGCACCGGTAAGGGAAATCGCCAGTCAGGTGCGCGACATCATGGCCGCGAAAATTGCTCAGCTTGATAGCGAGTTAAGCAGCGATTACACTGCGCAGACTACAACTGTCACAGGATGATCCAGATGTCTGAGAACTGGCAAGAATTTACCGAAGAAACCGTCAATGCCCTTTTAGAAGACGGCAGTGATCCGGATGCCGAGTACACAGTCGAACACCATTTTTATCATGCAGATTTTGCTCAGCTGGAAAAGCTGGCGGTGGAAGTATTTAAACTCGGGTTCGAAGTTACAGACGCAGAAGAAGTGGAGTTTGAAGACGGCGGCAGCGCCTGGGTATTTGATGCGATCCGCGAGCAATCGCTGAATGCTGCAGATATCACGGCGGATGCAATTAAGCTGGAACGACTGGCACAAAAATTCGGTATCGAATATGACGGCTGGGGTACCTACTTCGAAGGTGATGAAGAATTTGACGAGGATGACGAAGAATAACCGCTTCGTTCTGAACTGACTGCAAAAAGGAGCTTTTACCAGCTCCTTTTTTATTGCTGCCATTTTTGCCAAGTAAAGCACTGCAACTGTCAGAAAAATTTACGGAAGTCAATTTAGGTACATTATAAATTACTGAATTAGAAAGAACTTTAATGTTGGTCTGGTTAATGCTTACATCTTCATCAGGACACCGAAGCCGTACCCAGATGTCTACAGTATAGAATTCGTTCTCAAGGAGAAGATCATGAAAAGATTAATTAAAACTACAGCACTGGCGTGTGCCTTCTTATTACCGCAGCTCGCTCAAGCGACATTGGTCACTCAGTGGGAATATGAAGTCGCATCTGAATGGACTGGTGCAACCTTCCAGGCTCTCGGTGAAGGTACAACCAGCACAAGCAGCTCAGTGCTGAGCTGGGGTGCTGATGGCGGTAGCTACACATCTAGCCCTAAAAACCGCAGTGCGCTGGTCATTAGTAACAGCCCGCAAGGTGGTAATGACTTAGTGACTAACAGTATTTTCCCGGTACTGACAAACGTCATCACGCACTTCAATAATACTCTGGCCGGTGGTACTAAAAGCCTGGAAACAGCGCTGTTAAAAACCACGTTAAAACTGAAACCTTTCCTGCCAACGCCTGAATCAGCGTTGCCAACGAAAACATTGAATTTCACCATCCGGTTTATTGAAACACCAAATAATGGCAACTGTGGTTTTGACAGCGCGTCAAACTGCGATGACATCTTTGTTATTGAATTCGGTGATTTGGTTACTGACTTTACTTACAAAGGCGCTAAATACACCACCTCCATCGTGGAAACTACTTCAAGCCTGACAGGCTTGAGCCCAGCGGCTTGTGCGAAAGCTGGCGCTGCTGCTGGTTGTCTTGGCTTCAAAACCATCGAAAAAGCTGCGACTGATGCCATGTTTGGTCTGCTGATCAAAGGCGTTGAAGTATCAGCACCAGTGGGTACCGGCGCGTTGGGTCTGGGCTTGTTATCTCTGTTCATGTACGGTCGTCGTCGTTCAGCGAAATAACTGAACACGTCGGACAAAAGCCTGCAACTGCAGGCTTTTTTGTTTTCTGGAACCAAGCATCGGCTGAAGATCGATTTCGTTTGCGATAGGCCTGGTGAATTAGTATTTGATCAAATCACTGCCCAAAAAAAAGGCTCCGCAGAGCCTTTGTTTTCGCCAGATACTAATCAGGCTTTTTTACGCAGACGTGCAGACAAGCTTAAGCCCAATACTGAAAACGCCAGTAAACCCAGTGTAGCCGGTGCTGGCACTGTGATTTTCTCGCTTTCAATAGTGAAGCCAAACTGAGCCGTGGTGTTTTGACCTTCAACAGTCTGGAAGCCAACACAACCAGGTGCAGAATTGGCAATAGCACAAGCTGCTGCAGACAAACCACCCAGTGTTTGAGTGGTTTCCACCAGTTTCACTGTATATTTGTAACCGTCGTAAACGAACTTAGTGACCAGGCTGGCTGGGTTGTCGATAACAAAAATATCATCGCATGCACCAATGCTGGCAAAACCACAGCTCGCGGCAGAGCTTGTATTGCTGGTTTCTTTAAAGCGGATATCAAAGTTCAGCACTTTAGGTGGGAACACTGGCCCGATGACCGGCGCCCATGGCTGTAACTGCAGTGAAGTGGTTAACACCGCGCTGGTTAAAGTTGAGTAGCCGTTCAGAACGTTATTGTAGTGAGTAATAGAGTTGGTTAATGACGCATTGGCTGAGTTGGTATTCGCGGTAGCCGGGGCTGCCATACCAGCGATCTCGAGCGCACTGCGGTTTTTCGGGCCAGCACCTTTATAAGAGCCACCAGTAGCTCCCCAACTGATCACGTCGTTTGTAACTGAAGTTGTGCCGTTGCCAGAAGCAGAGAACACCACAGGTTGTGACCAGTTCGAAGTTGCCAGATATTGCCATTGCGTGACCAGGCTTGCAGATGCTGTCATTGGTACTACAGCGACTGCCAGTGCTGAGGCAGCGATTAAATTACGCATAAGACTCTCCATGTGATTTGTATTTTGACCTTGAGACGAAACTGCATGTCCGCGCTAATATTGGCAAAAAACGAGCCAAAATTTATCTTATTGATAAATATGAATAATTCAGAATTATTGATATGCGGCGTGTATAAAATATGGACATTTGTTAAGTGTTGTAATTCAACATGAGAGAATGAAAATGAGGCGGGAAGATGTGAAAGGGCATGGAACAAATTTTATGCAAAATCGGGTTGTACTATCTTGGCGTTCAACCTGTGACCGACTTAGCGTGACAATT
>JAIXSW010000290.1 GCA_027484495.1 Gammaproteobacteria bacterium | reverse complement strand
GTTTCCGACCGAGGCCTTGCTGGCCGCCAAAAGCCAGTGGGCTGACTTCTGGCCGCATATCGCTGTGCTGATGCAGCGGATGCAGGCGGATGAAGAATTAGCCGATGACGAATATCAATTATTGTTTTACGGCGTGATGCTGCTCGCTGATGTAGCGGATTTGACCCAGGCCCCGGCGTTTATGCAGTGGGTCGATACCAATGACGGCTTGGGCTCGGATCTGGAATACACTTTGGGCGATGCGATGACCGAAGATCTGGCAACGCTGTTGTTTGTGTTGTCTGGCGGTCAGCAGGCGCCGCTGCAGCAACTGCTGGTCAGTGAAAAAGCTGGGATTTACGTCAAGGCTGCTGCACTTGCGGCGCTGTTTGCCCAGTTGGAGCTGGCCGATCAACAAGGTCAACCGATCGACACCGCAGAGCTGCGCGCGTTATTACAGCAAGTGATCAACGTCGCTGCCCGGCATGGCCAGAAATTTGTGCTGGCCGAAATGGCGATCTGGTGTATCAGTTTTGGTCTGCAACATTTCCAACCTGCTTTTGCTTTGCTGCTGCGGCAGAACAAAATCGATACCGAGGTGATCCGCAGCCGGCAGATCAGTCGCTGGCAGTTGGCTGATCCTGAAAAACCGCTGGCGTCCGGTCTGGTCCGCCCTCGTTTTGATGTGATGTCACTACAGCACTGGCTGGCATTTCAGCCACACAGCGAAGAACCACATAGTGCAGAGGCAACCGATGATCCGGTGACTGTGTTGAGCGCTGCCCCCGCGGCAATCGCGACCAGCCCAAAAGGTCAGATCGGCCGCAATGATGCTTGCCCCTGCGGCAGCGGCAAAAAATACAAAAAATGCTGTCTGAACTGAGCCTCCGCCGGTTCGCGCCTAACTGATATTCACTGCGACTTTGATGTCGCCAGTACCCGGTTAAAAAAACTTGACTGTGTATATCTGTATATATACTGTGTATATACGGATATGCACAGTCACGCCTGCATTGAGGGAAACGCATGACCTATGGCTTGTTTCTGTCCGCGACGGACAAGAAACCGATGTACCTGCAAATTGTGGAGCAGATCACCAGCAAAGTACTGCTGGGCGACTGGCCGGCGCAGATGGCGTTGCCATCCATCCGCGAACTCGCGGCGGATACGCAGGTGAGTGTGATCACGGTCAAGCGCGCTTACGCCGATTTAGAGCAAGCGGGGGTGATAGTGACACACGCCGGCCGGGGCTCTTTTGTCTCAGCGCAGCCGGATTTACAGCAGCAACTGCAACAACAAGAGTTGGCGCAGCTATTAAGTGCGGCGGTAGCGGTTGCGCGACAACTACAGCTCAGTGACGCCGAACTGTTCGCGCGGCTGCAACAACATCTGGTACAGCCAAGATAGTGCGAAACAGAGCCGAAGGCCGGTTAGCCAGCAACCAAGAAGGACCCACAGCATGCAACAATTTGCTTTTGAAATGCGCGATATCAGTATCCGTTATCCGCATTTTGCGATGGAAAACATCAGCTTATCCTTGCCGAAGGGGCAGGTGATGGGCTTGGTTGGTGTCAATGGCGCCGGGAAGTCCACCACGATCCGGATGCTGATGGGGCTGGTAAAACCGGATGCCGGGCAAATCAATGTGCTGGGGTATCAGCTGCCGGCGCAGCAAGTGCAGGCGAAATACGATATTGGCTTTGCTTCAGACGATATGCGCTTGTACAAAAGCCAGACTTTACAATGGCATATGGATTTTATTCGCAGTGTGTATCCGCAGTTTGACCAAGCTTATGCCAAAGAGCTATTGAAGCGGTTTGAGTTGATTGGTGAGCAGAAAATTAAAGGTCTGTCGCATGGTCAGCGCGTCAAAGCCTGTTTGCTGTTAGTGCTGGCCAGAAGGCCGAAACTGCTGGTGCTGGACGAGCCGACCACCGGGTTAGATCCGGTGGCGCGCGACGAAGTGATTAGCGAGCTGGCGGAGATCCTGCGCGACGATGAGCGCAGCGTATTGTTCTCGTCGCACAACACGCATGACATTGAAAAACTCTCAGATCAAATCGCCTTTTTAGATCGCGGTAAGTTATTGGCATTGCAGGATAAAGAAACCTATTTAGATAGCTGGAGCCGGTTCAGATGCCAGCTGCCGGCCAACGCCAATACTGGCGCAGACGCTGCGGTTCCAGCCAATGTTGCCGGCGTGGTCAGTATCAAGCGGCACGGTCAGCTGGCCGAAGTGATCACCGACCAAAATAGCGCCGGCTTTGCCGCGCAACTCGCGCTGGCTGGTTTTCAGGTGTTGGAGCAGCACCGCATGTCGCTGGAAGAAATTTTCGTCGCCAACGTCAAACGCAGCAGATAAGAAGGGTTCAGATGATGCACACATTTAGCAATTCGCAGATGATCAAATTGCTGATCCTGAAGGACTGGCAATTGGTGAAAAAATCGCTGGCCGCTTATCTGGCCGGTGGTGTGCTGATCATTGGTCTGATGGGCATGGCGACGCCGCTGCTGTTTAATACCGGCGCTATCCTGATGATTACGCTGATGATTGTGATTGGCGCCCGTTCAGCCATCGAGCTGGTAGTAAACGAAAAGAAAGACCAGACCTTAACCTTTATGATGAGTCTGCCAGTAACAGCGCAGGATTATGCCTGGGCCAAATTGGGCGCCAATCTGCTGTTATATCTGGTGCCTTGGCTGCTATTGGTGGCGGGGATGCTGCTGGTGATTGTCAGTTCACCGGTGTACAACGGCGTGATCCCGCTGGTGGTGTTGGTCAGTGTGTTTATTCTGCTGTCGTATTGTTGTTACCTCGCGACCGCTTTGCTGACCTATTCCGAAGGCTACACCACCGCCGTGATGATAGTGACCAATTTGCTGCTGAACGGTTTTATCATCTGGTTGCTGCGGATGCCGGCTATCCACCTGACGCTGGAAGCGCCGACGGCCAGCTGGAACAGCACGTCGTTGCTGCTGTTGGCGGCCGGTGTTGGGTTGACGGTGCTTGTGCTGCTGACCACGGCGGTGCTGCAAAACCGCAAAACCAGCTTTTTGTAACACCATCTTTTTGTAACACCAGCTTTTAGTAACACCGGCTTTTTCACCGCGGGCGTAAAACAGCGCCGGCAAAAACCATCCTGGTTATGGAGCGACGCTGATGCAACAAAGCCCCGGCCGGTTTTATTATCTGGATAATCTGCGCGCCTTTGCCATGCTGAGCGGTGTGCTGTTCCATGCGGCCTTGGCTTATAGCCCGAAGGCGCAAGGTTTTTGGCTCAGCGCCGATCCGCAGCAACACGCGCTGTTTGATGTTTTCGCCTGGGCCAGCCACCTGTTCCGCATGCCGCTGTTTTTCTTTTTAGCCGGTTTTTTTACCGCGCTGCTGTGGCAAAAAGCCGGCGGTGTGGCCTTTGCGAAAAATCGCCTGCTGCGCGTGGCTTTGCCTTTGCTGCTGTTTTTACCGCTATTGACGCTGGCGATGCACGGCGTGCTGCAGTTCGGTTTGGCCACAGTGCAGCAGCCATCCGCCTTGCTGCAATTGATCAAACCGATGCTAACGGCAGAGGCACCGGCGGAGCTGCCGTTGAGCACCATGCATCTGTGGTTTTTATATCATCTGCTGTTTTTCTATGTTTTGACTTATTGCGCTCGCACCTTGCTGAGCGACGCGCTGCAGGCCCGTTTATTGGCCTTGCCGCCGTGGCTGTTGTTATTACTGCTTGTCTTGTTGTTACTGCCGCCGCTCTCTCTGGTACCCGCACCTGTGCCGGCGCCGGAATGGATCTTCCCGGCACTGTGGGCTTTATGGTTTTACGGGCTGTTTTTTGCCTGTGGCTATGTGGTGTTTCGTCATGCCGATGCACTGTCGCGCTATAGCGCCGACCGGCGGGTTTTGCTTGGGCTTGGCGCGATCAGCTATCTGGTGTTTTATCAGTTATTGCCGGCGGATTTACGGGCACAACAACCACAAGGCTGGACCAAACTGCTCATTATTGTCTGCGAAGCCAGCGGCGCACTGTGCTGGACCTTAGCGGCATTGTTGTATGGCCAACGCTATTTAAATCGCAGCAACCCGGTGCTGCGTTATCTGTCCGGCGTCAGTTATTGGGTCTATCTGGTCCATATTCCATTGTTGTTTCTGGTGCAGTTTGGCATGACCGATTTGCTCTGGCCGGCCGGGGTGAAGTTCTTGGTCGCCGTACTGGTGACGCTGAGCGGTTGTTTGCTGAGTTTCCATCTGTTGGTGAAACCGACGCTGCTTGGCAAGATTGTGGCCCCGGCCGCAGCCAGGGTTTAGTTCGTTGCAGCCATGTCGTTTTCAGATTGAGCTTTGTCCAGTGCGGCTTGATGACGCTCCCATTTTTTGACTAACCAGAAATAGCTGACCGCCGCAATCGACAGGATAATGACTTTCTCCTGCAGACTAATACCGCTGCGGATCAACGCATTAAACATCATGATTTGAATAATCAGATGGAAGCAGGCGCAGGCCAAAATAGATTTGGTGGCTTCCGCAACCTGGCCTATGCCCCAGCTGCCCAAAATCATCATGCCAAGAAAAAACAGGTTATCTCCAAGGCTGGCGTCAGTTAAAAAGGTCAGGTGCCACAGATACCAGCAAAAACCCACGACGACATACTTCAGGCCGTTAGCCAGCGGCGACAGTTCCGTTTGCAGATAACCACGCCAACCGTATTCCTCCATGATGCAGTACAGCAAAGTGCCGCCCGCAGCAACCAGACCGTACCAATGCGGGTTCATGCCGTAGCTATTGTCGACACCAACGACTGACAGCAACACGAGGGCAAGCGCCGACATACTCAGTGGGATCCAGGGCAGATTGCCCAATAACTGCACCGGGACAGGTCGCATTTTGCCGAGAAAGGCGCGGGCGATGAGCGCAGCAAGCAGAATACCGGCGCCTTCGGCCATCACCGACAGCAACACCGCTATCCAGCCTGGTAAAGCAGTGAGCGCGGCTTTGTGGCTCAACAGGTCAAAACGGAAGATATTGGCAAGGGCTGTAGCGATGAGCATAAAAACACCGATGCGGCGCCAGCTAATCTTCTGATTGTGCATATTCAATTCCTTTTGTTGCGGGAATGGCAATCCATGAGGGGAATAGCGGTAAGTGATTATTTTTAGAGCGTTTCTCTGGGAGCTGCCAGTCAGGAAATGTAAGCATTTGCAACAAAAGCACATCGCCTGCAGGCAGGTCTGGTCTGGCGCTGCATCGATGATGCTATAGTGCCCACCCCAGCATTTTTGCGGCAAAATTCGATGAAAAAAATCGCTGTGTTTGTTGATGTACAAAACATCTATTACACCTGCCGTCAGGCCTATGGCCGGCAGTTTAATTACCGCCGGTTCTGGCAACAATTGCTGCATCAGGGTGACATTGTACAGGCTACCGCCTATGCGATTGACCGTGCCGACGATCAGCAACGCAAGTTTCAGGATGCGCTGCGCCATATCGGCTTTCAGGTCAAACTAAAACCGTTTATTCAGCGCGCCGACGGCAGTGCCAAAGGCGACTGGGACGTTGGCATCACTATCGACGTGTTGCAGCAGGCTGAAAACGTCGATGAAATTGTCTTGCTGTCGGGCGACGGTGATTTTGATTTATTGTTGCAGGCCATCCGGCAGCGCTATGACTGTCGCAGCACTGTGTATGGTGTGCCCGGGTTGACGGCGCATGCGCTGATTAATAGTGCCGATCATTATGAAAAGATTGAGGAAAGTTTATTGTGTTAATGCTGGGTGTCTTCAATGTGGATTTTAATGCTGAGTGGTTTCGATGTGGCTAAATGAACAGCAAATCAGTGCTGAGGCTGTGCGCGGTTATCGCCAACAATTAAAACTCAGCTGTCCGCGCCATCTGGTGATCGATAACCTGTTTGATCGGCAGCAATTGCAGGCGGTGAGTCGGGTGTTGCAGCGCAGTGCGCATTGGCAAACCCAACAACACAGTTATGCCGCGCTGTATGTTGATGCCATGCAGTGGCAACAAACCCCGCAGACTGAACGCTTTGTGCAGCGTGATTTATGGCAGCGCAGCACTGCGGCGCAGGGCGATGCTGCCGATCAACTGGCATTGGCGTTCTTGCAGTTTTTGCGCAGTGAAACCTTTTTGGCGTTGTTATCGCGTATTTTTCGGGTGCAACTGACCGATATTCATGTCGCGAAGCCAACCGTGAATACCAATTACTTTCGCTTAAGCGCGGCTGATTTTGTCAATCTGCATGCCGATGATTCGCCCGGGCGCGAAGTCTGTATGTTGTTGTATTTCAATGAAGACTGGCAAAGCGGCGCCGGCGGTGAACTGATGTTCGCCGCTGATGGCAACAGCCCGGTGGCGATAGCGCCGCTGTTTAATCGCTGTGTGTTATTTGACCCGGCGTCACCCGGCGCTGAGCATTGGGTAAACGCCGTCAGTAGCACTTTGCCCGCGCAATATCGCTACAACGTCACTAGTTGGTATTGGACTGAGTAACAGGCACGCCAACAAATGTGTGTTAGGAAAATGCCGGCACTGCAGGCCGTTTTTTACTTTTCCAATACAATCTTCGAACCCAATGTGCGCCAGCAATGAGACAAAACCGCTGAAGGCGCGTATTGCTGGGATAACTCTGATCTGATGGATAAATTGACGATGCGTAACCTACTAAAAGCCAGCTTATTGGCCACCACATTGCTGCTGACCAGCTGTACCGGCATCCCCGAGGGTCTGACGCCGGTACAGCCGTTTGAACTGAACCGCTATTTAGGTGAGTGGCACGAAATCGCCCGGCTCGACCATTCGTTTGAACGTGGTCTGACCCAAGTCACCGCCAATTACAGCCTGGACGCGGACGGCAACGTCAAAGTACTGAACCGCGGTTTTTCTGCCGAGGACAACGAATGGGAAGAAGCGGAAGGCTTAGCCAAAATGAACGGCCCGGCCGATCAGGGCCGGTTAAAAGTGTCGTTTTTCGGGCCTTTTTATGGCGCGTATAACATCGTGAAGTTAGCGCCGGATTACAGCATGGCGCTGATTGTCGGGCCGGATTTAACCTACGCCTGGCTGCTGGCGCGTAGCCCGAACCCGGATAAAACCCAGTGCCAGCAATTTTATGCCGAAGCGACGCGGATTGGCATCGCGCCACAAAGTTGGATCCGGTTGAGCCCTTGTTAAGGCTGGCGCAGGTCGTGGCGTCTAAGCCACACCATTAAAACAGAACTCCAGCGCTGCCGGGCGCTGGGCCAATCGTTGCTGATAGGCCGCCAAATGCGGCAGTTCCAGCCGTTCTGACATCGGCGTTTGCAACCAGCGGTTCAACGACAGTCCCAGCACGATATCAGCCAAGGTGAAAACTGCACCGCAGCTATAAGCGCCGGTTTGCGCCAGTGTTGCATCAAGGATTTGTAGTTTCTGCTGCCACTGCTGTGCACTTTGGCTAATCGCTGCTCGGTCAGTGAAATCCGGATGCTGACGCACCAGTGCCATAAAGGCATAACGCCAGGCCGGGTTCAGTTCGCAGGCCTGCCAGTCCATCCATTGTTCAACTTTAGCCATTTGCGGCAAATCGCTGCCAAGTAATGTTTGATGGCCACTTTTTCGCACCAGATAACGACAAATACTGTTGGATTCCCACAGCACAAAATCGCCATCCTTTAGCACCGGCACTAAGACATTCGGGTTGAGCTGGCGAAATTCCGCCGTATCAATAGACGCAAAACCGCTGCCACAGGGGATGAGTTCCGCGTTAAGTTCCAGCTCGGCCAAAGTCCATAACACTTTGCGCACGTTGATGGAGGTAGGTTTGCCGTACAGTTGCATCGCAGCTCTCTGCGCCGGTCTGGCCGGCCTGGTTGATTGAGTTGGTTTAGTTGTTGGTATCGAGAAAATGCCGTGGCTATTCACCACAGCTGGCTGGCCGTCAAATGGCCTGTGTTTTTAGCATAATGACTGGCAGCGCGCAGATAAACCAAACCGCGGTAACAAGGTGTTTCCTGAAGCTGCCTCAAGCCCCATTGCGGGCTTTGCCTGCGCTTTCGTTGGTGTCTTGCTGCCGGATTATGCGTTGTATGGTCGTCGGGCCGGAACATCAATTGAAACACTTTAAACATCAGTTTTTAACGGCGTCAGTTAAGATAACCCGCAGAATTCTCACCGTCCTTTCAAAAGAGTTTTGACTATGGAAAATCTGACGCATGTGCTGGTTTGCCGGGCAAATAGGCCTGAAACGCAAAACCGGACTGACGCACGGACCCACTGCAATGCTGAGCCTGCCTTTGTTGCGCCGGCCGTCGCGGCGTGACGCCGCTTAGTTAATCGACAGAGCAACGTTATGAATAAGGCTTGTCCAATCATCTTGAGAGAAAAGCACGGAGTTATTGCAGTGCTGGGATTTACTCACCCTTTAGCGGGCAAGCAGTTGGTAAAGGGAACCATAGAAGCAGGGGAGTCGCTTGAGCAAGCATGTGTCAGAGAGCTGTTAGAGGAATCTGGTGTCTGTGCAACACCGCGGGTGTTTCTCGGTACATGGGACAGTGACTATGAAGGTCAAGTGTGGGGATTTTATTTGATGGCGGGTCCGGAACAACTGCCTGATCATTGGGATTTCTTCACAAATGATGATAGCGGTCAGCTGTTTAAATTTTTCTGGCAGCGACTAGATGAAAACCCGGATGCCGAATGGCATCCATTGTTTGTCGGTGCAATCAATTTTATAAAAATGGCACTGGCAACAGCCGACATTTGATCCGGTGTTTTACCTATTCGCCGGCTGCATTGTTGCAAAAACTCCATGAAAACTGCTGTGTGCATGAACGCAGCGTCAGATAAACAAGGAAGTAATGCGTGTATGGCTTTAGATATAGTGGGTGATTTTATTGAAGTCGCAGGTCGGTTTTTCTTCAGAATACTCAACGAAGTGTTGGTCGAGTTCCTCTGTAAAGGAACTGGTTATTTAATCTGTAGACCATTCAAATCAAAGGTCGATCCAGATGGTTTTTTCGTCTTTGCGGTCGGTTTTGTTTTTTGGTTGGCTGTAGCGATCCTGAGTTTTCAGCTCTATGAATTTATTCAGGTTGACCAATGCCTGGATTCTGGCGGCAGCTTTGATTATGCAAACAATACATGTTTGAAATAGCGTTTTGGTCAAGCGTCGGTACCACTGAAAATCTGCATGCGAGCGCCTCAGTGGTGGAAGTGAATGAATCACGTCAGGGACTGGGTTTTATAAATGATTTCGCGGGATCTGCGATCACGTGTTGCAAATCAATCGCACCACCACATTCATGGAAAGTACCACTTCAGCGGATAGTTGCTATGTGCCAAAAGCGGACATTGGCGACAACCGGTGTGCGACACCCGGTGGGTTTCGCTTCGCTCTACCCACCCTACGAGCCGGATGCCCGAACGTAGGGTGCAATGAGCAAAGCGAATTGCACCTTTGACACCTGTCGCAGCATCAAACAGCCTGAACGGAATGTCCGTTTTTGGCTCTTAGCAGTCGCTCAAGTCACTGGATGATTGCTGAAATTAGTGGTTACGAGAAAGTGCAACGGGTGGTAAGTCGCGAGTGATCGTGGTGGTAAATTGGCGTGATATTTTGTGGTGGCGGTGTGGGGTTGTAGGCGCCGGATTAAGTGTCCGGACACATCGTTGATCTTGGTGGATTCGACAGACTGGGACTATACACGGTCTGTGATGGCAAGTTTGTGGCGACCAACAGTTTTATATCGGATTCCACAAAAGCATCGTTATGTACGGCGTGTGACGCCCAGCGAGCTTCGCTTGCACGTACCTACGCGTTTTTACAAAAATTCGGCTGAAACTCAATGAAGCCAGTCTGCTATAACAGCTCCCGCCAGACGTACTTAGCCAGCGGGTGTTGGCGGGCTTTTAAGTCGCGGACAAACAGCTGGGCTATCCAGCTGGCGCCTTGCACAGACAAGTGCGTGTTGTCGATTTTGCCGTCCGGGAATTGTTGATACAGGCCGGCGGGGATTTGGATGAAATAGGCCTGGCTGTTGGCCTGGCCGAATTTGCCAATATCGCTGCAGCTTTGGGCATTTAAATCAAAGAGTTCAACCTTTTCACTAGCGGCAACTTTGCGCGCGGCTGCGGCGTACTCGGCCAGATTGTTTTCCAGCTCGCCTTTGTCATTAAAACTGCGCCGGCAAATCGAGGTGGCGAGCATAGGAATCGCGCCTTTGCTGCGGACTTCGCTGATAAAACGGCGCAGCAGCTGCGGGTAGGTCGAGTCCACTGCGGCATAACGCGCCGGATCGTCTTTTTTCTGGTCATTGTGACCAAACTGGATCAGCACATAATCGCCTGCAGTTAAGTCACTGACTAACAACTGCCAGCGGCCTTCGTTCAGGAAACGCAGTGTGCTGCGGCCATTGGCGGCGTGATTGATGATCGACAGTTCCGGCAACATAAAAGCGCGCAGCAGCTGGCCCCAGCCGCGTTCGGGGTAATTCAGGTTAGGTTTGTCGGCCATCGTGGAATCGCCCACCAGATGCAGGCGCGGGGCTGGCATCGAGGTGCTGGTGCCGGTTGGAATGCCGGTGGCTTGAGTCGAAGAAGGCAGCATCAAAAGTCCCATCAGGAAAAAACATACAGTAGCGAATTTGGTCATTGGGGTCATCCGGTTGTTGGGCTATTTTTCGTGGCGGTATGTGCCGTGGCGTTTCGTAAGTCCGTACCCAAGTGATTGTTTATTCGTTGTTGAGCCATTGCCGGCTGCGGGCCAGTTCTGCCAGTGGTTGCCAGCGATTGCCGAACACAGTCAGGCTGGCGCTTTGCGCATCGGCGTAGGCGGTTGCTTGCGCAGCGCTGAAATTGTCGGTGAGCCAGCCGTAGGCCGGGCTTTGGTTTTGCATTTGGTTCTGGATGTGGTTCTGCAAATAGAAATTCCGGTCGCCATAACGGTTAGGTTGGTCGCGATGTGGCTCTTCGGGATAAGTGCGGCGGAAAATCGGCTGGTCAGCCAATGCACTGCTGAATGTGTTGCCAGCCAGCACAAACTGGCCATCGTAATGACGCCGGCCGAGCATAAAGCCGCTGACGCCGTGAAAGCGCGAATTCAGCACGACCAGCTGTTGCTCGGGCGACAGCTCGCCGTCGTGCCACAGCGTTGCCGCCTGATTATGGTTCACAAAATCGCTGTCGAGCACCAAAGCGCTGCCACGCGGGCAAAGCATATCGACCCGGCCGCTGAAAAAGCTGTGGCGGTGCAAATACATACCGTTTTGTTTGTTCCACAGGCTCATCGTATCGGCGCCATTGCTGGCAAACTGGCTTTGGTCGGTGATGATGCGGCTGGCGTTGGCAAAACCGCGCACGGCAAACTGATGTTCAAACCGCGCCGGATCTTGCGGGTTCTCTAAGGCGTAACTGTTGTGCACAGCCAAATCCAACAGCTGAATATCACTGGCGGCAATATTAACCACCGCCGCGCCCCAGTCTTTTTCTAGCTGCTGTTGTAAACCACGGACACCAGAGGGCAGCGCCGTTCTGGAAAAAGTCTGGCGCGCCGCCAGAAAATGCTGGCGAAGTATCGGGTATTGGATAATGGTCTGGCTTAAGCCACTGCCGGCCAGCACCACTTTGTCACGCGTTAAAAACAGCTTCTCGCGGTACAGCCCAGGCGCAATGCGGATCACGGCCCAGCGCTTTGCGTCCGGGCCTGTGGTTGGCAGACTATCGAGAGCCGCCTGAATAGTGCGGAAGCTGTCTGGCGCGCCGGTTGCTGCGACCTGACGCCACAGCGGTGGCTGCTGTGTATTCGCCGCCGCTGGCGCTTTAGCTGTAACGTCTGCCGCATCAGCATTACTGACAGACAGCAGCGCGCAGCAGCAGGCCAACACCCAAAGCAAAACTTTATTGCAGCAGACGCGCAACCTGCACCCCGGCCATGATAAATGGACCGACGCCTTTGGCATCGTTGCGGATCACTGGCTCATTCTGGTAGTAGTCATAGCTGCCGTCACGGCCAAAACCGAGGCCTGCAACCTGCACCATCTGGGTCAGATGCGCAGTGCCGTTGGCATCGACCAGTACAAACTGGTTCAGCAGCCCCTGATAAGCCGCAAGCGTGAAGGCCTGATAGCTTTTGTCGATCAACCCCTGATTCAGCGCCTTGGCATAGAAATAGACAAACATACTGCTGGCGCTTGATTCCAGATAATTGCCGGCAACACCGGGTTTATTCGGAATTTGATACCAGACATTGGATGCCGGGTCGACGTGCGCTTTTAACGCGACTGCCAATTCACGGGCCATCTGCTGCAGCGGTTCGCGTAAATCGCTGCGCTCGCGTGGAATGTAGTCCAGCGTATCGACCACCGCCATCGCTAACCAGCCGATGCCACGGCTCCAGAATTCCGGCGACAAGCCAGTGGTTTTATCGGCCCACACCTGCTGCTTTTTTTCATCCCAGCCATGGAAATACAAACCGGTTGCCGGGTCGCGCAGCTTGTCGCGCACCGCAACAAATTCATGCACCACTTCTTCTAAACCCTGGCCGTTGTTAAACAGTTGGTTGTGATGCGCCAGAAACGGGATGCCCATGTAGACGCCGTCCAGCCAGACCTGATGAGGATAGATTTTTTTGTGCCAAAACGCGCCATTGCTGGTTTTCGGGTGATCTTTGAGCTGGTCGCGTAACAAGGCGGTGGCTTTTTGGTATTTGGCTTCACCGGTTTGCTCATAGGCGCGCAGCAGCACATTGCCGCTGTTGATACTGTCGATATTAAATTTTTCGCGCTGATAGCTGTGAATACTGCCATCGGCGGCGACAAAAGAGTCGGCCATATTCAGCATCGCTGTTTTATAGGCCGGGTTTGGTGCGAGCTGATGCAAGTCGTCAAAGGCCTGCAACAGCAGGCCGGTGGTGTATTCAAAAGTGGTGGGGCGCTCGCGCTCAAAATCCCAGCCGCCCCAGACATAATGCGGCGCCTGCAATTTTAAGCCGGCATCGGCCAGTTGCTGGCTCCAGTACAGCGCCTGTTGCGCCGTGAGTGGCTGGCTGACAGCCGCTTTTGTGGCCGCATTACTGATTTTGACGCGGATAGGCCGGTCCAGAATTTCCAGTTGCTGCTGTAAGTAGGCCACAAAATCAGCCTGATTGGTGATGCCGTTCTTCTCGCCTTGCCAGGCGGCCAGCAGGTGATAATCCAGCTTGCGGGCCGGATTGACGCTGCCGACTGTGGCAGGTGCTAAGCCGGTTAACTCCATCACCGCGACATGACTGTTGGCATCTGCGGTCAGTTTCTGCAGTTTGCCGCGTTTGAAGATCACCGCCATGCCCAGTAAATCGTTATTCAGGCTTTGTTTGCCATAAGTCGCGAGGTAAGTGTATTGATGACCGGACACTTCCAGCGTGCCTTGCAGCAGTTCGGTACCGGCGTGTTTCACCAGACCAATCGCCAGATTATCCAAAGGCGCAGCATTGCCAGTTGGCGCTTTCAGTTCCAGCTGGTTGCGCAGCAACCGGCTACCAGCCTGCATACTCAGGTGCGCGCGCACATCCAGCGTGCGGCCGGCGATTTGCCAGTTGTGATAATCGATACTCATCGATGAAAACAACGGGCCGGACTGGTGAATAGTCGCGCTGTGGCCTTTAAGCACTGACACGCCTTGTGCCGCACTGCCGTCCCAATAACCAAAACCACCGGCGCCTAAAGATTTGCCGACTTTAAGTAAATCCAGGCCCCAGGGCTGCATGCTGTGATACGAGCTGTAGCCATCCAAACCGACCTGATGCAGCACCGGGCTGCCGGTGATATTACCAAAAATATCAAAGCCATTGCGCCAGTCGAGGTAAATGCGGTACGCCACGCGGTCCGACTCAATGCCCGGGCCTTCGTAGCGGATAAATTCAGAATGATCAGTATATTGCGGCGGCGGTGTCAGGCTTTGCACGTTCTCAAAAGTGCCGCCTTTATAGACTTTGCCTTGCCACTGCCCGCCGGTTTTTTGCGAAATCTCAGCGGCGGTACGTTTGACGCTGGCTGTAGCCGGGATGGGTTTGACCTGCCATTGTTGCTGCTCGCCGGCAGCAAAATCTGCCATCGCCAACAGGCTGTCGAGGCTGCCATTACCGTCGCTGTCGATCAGCTGGCTGGGCACTTCGCGCGCACCAGCCCAGACCGATAACGCACCCGGAGTACCGACGACGCCTAAATCGGCGAAAGCCAACGTCACGGCTGAATCCGGCCGGGCAAAGGCCGATGGATTGGTGACGGTCAATTCAGCCAGACCGGCTGACGCCGTCGTCGTGGTGGTGGCCGCAGGCGGGGTCGCTTTGGCGCAGGCGCCAAGCAATGCGGCGGCAACGATAAGAGCCACAGGCCGCGCTGGCATCAAATAATCCGCACTGGTATGCGGTCGTGAGCTTATCAGGGGCAACATAAAGCGATTAAACACAGTAGATACCTGCAGAAAAAGGCAGCGGGCAAGGCGCACCCGCTGCAAACATCCAGGAAATCAAATCGGTTGGAACTCGCCGATCTGCTCCTTGCCGGGAGATAAAACCGGAGCCGGCGTAAAACGGCTCCCCTTACAACATGTCAGTCAAGCATCAATATTTGTATTGCACGCCGAGGTAATACTGGCGGCCTGTCTCATGGTAATAAGTCAGGCGGTCACCGGCACTGTCAACCCACTGGTCATCGACTTCGTTGGTCAGGTTCAGCGCTTCAAAGCTGACTTTCCATTGCTCGGTGAAGGCATAACTCATCGACGCATCGACGTTGGTGGTGGCATTGGTGCCTTCCATGTCGTTGTTTTCACGGCCGATGGCAGTAGTTAAGTACTTGTCGCGTTTGGCAAGACTGACGCGGGCATTGAGTTTTTCATGCTCGTAATACAGCGTGGCGGCCACAGTCGAGCGCGACAAACCGGTCAGGTCACGCGTCGCCTGCACCACACCAGTGGTGTTGATGTAGTCCATTTGCGCTGACACGTGGGTGTAGTTGCCGATAAAACCAAAACGATTCCAGAAATCCGGCAGGAAGGTAAATGGCAGCTGATAGCTGATCTCATAGCCTTTTAAATCACCGCCAGGGCCATTTAATGGCGTGGTGATTGACCAGTCGACGTTTTCAGTACAGCCGGTCGCCTCGCCGTAACCAGGGCCTGCAGTACAGGCGGCAACCGCAGCCGATACCGGTAAGCCGGTTTCAGTGAACGCTTTGGTTTCCCGCAGTGTCTGGACATGGCTGTCGATATCTTTCTGGAATAGCGCTATGCCGAGCATCGACTCGTCGCTGAAGTACATTTCCAGACCTAAATCGTAAGTTTTGGCGCGGGTTGGTTCCAGATATGGGTTACCACCGGCGACACTACGCGCACTGCCGGACACCGAGACCGACACGTTCGGCCGAATGGCACCGAGGCCAGCGCGCGCCATCACTTCGGCATAACCAAAGCGCACGATCACGTCTTCCCAGGGTTCATAGTTCAGGTTCAGTGATGGCAGCAGTTCGTCATATTTATGCTCGACAGTCACCTGCGTTGGGGTGACACCGACAGTTGCCCAGGCGGTAGAACTTTGTTCGGTCTCAACACGGCGCACGCCGGCGTTACCCCAGAACGGCGCTTCATTTAAGTAGGTATTGAAGTTCGCCATCAGCCAGATGCCTTGGGTGTTTTCTTCGGCTGAATAGTTATCGTCGCGACGGAAATCTCTGCTGACCGTGAACACACCGCTGTTGCTATAGATGCCGTATTTGGCGTCGATGGCGGCAAAATCTGGCACCAGCCAGTTTGGATTTGGGCCCAGCCCAGAGTTGTAGGTTTTGATTAAATCTGGTGTGTAGACAATCCCGGCGCCGTTTTCAGTCTGACGCCGCGCTTCATAACTTTCGAAGCTGAAGTCTTTCTGGTGCAGACCGCCTTTGACGGTCCAGACATCGTTGACGGTCCAGGTCAGATTCAGTTCCGCACTGTCGAACTGGTTTTCAGCACCGAGCGGGCGCAGCCGCACTGAGTTCGAGGTCCAGCCGGCAGGTTGGAAAATGCTGTCGCCGAAGCTCAGGATTGGGCTTTGGCGCGCACCGTCGCGATAGTCGTAACTGAAAGCCGCGCCGGTTTTTTCCATCACCAGTGTGGTTTGCACCGGGTTATCGAATTTCGACACTGCGGTACCCACCATCGCATCAATTTTCCAGTTGTCATTGATGTGGTGGGCGAAATTCAGGTTGATCTGGTGGAAGTCGGTGCCGAGTTCGTCAAAGCGGTTTTCCGCGCGAACCGTGGCGTTTTCAAACTTACCGTAGGTCATGGTGTTGGTGTCGTCGATAAAATACTCCAGCACATTCATGTTACCGGTGGCACCGCTGCCTGCTGTCGCCGTGGTTGGGCGGTTGGCGCCGGCATTTAAGATGCCTTGCAGGAAAATCTCGTTGCGCGTGGCATCGGTGCTGGCATACAGCATATCCAAATCGATTTTGGTGTCGTCATTCGGCCGGTATTGGAAGGCCGCGCTGGCACCAACCCGCTCCATTTCATGGGTGTACGAATCGTAACGCGGTAAGCGTGGCCGGAAGGCGTTGTTGATGGTATTCAGTTCAGTCGCTGTGGTTGAACCCTGATAACGGCCGAAGTCGTTGACGTTGGCCCAGCGTACAGTACTGGCACCCTGATCTTTTAAGCTGCGCTCAGAAAAAGAGCCAGAGATTAACGCACCGAATTTGCCGTCGGCAAAATGGTCGCTGATCAGGAAAGAGGCTTTCGGGTCATTTTTCTCGGATAAGTCGTTGTAGCCGAGCTGGCCAGACGCTGAGAAGGTAAAGCCGTCATAGTCAAAAGGCCGTGCAGC
>JAIXSW010000316.1 GCA_027484495.1 Gammaproteobacteria bacterium | reverse complement strand
TCAACACGACAAAATGATTCATATCCCAGTGCAAAATCGCCGGCAACTGCAACTTGCCAAGCGCTGCTGGTTCCAGCTTCAGAGCGCGGCCACTCAGTGCCAGACGACTGGCAAATTCGACCAAGTCTTTCATGGTGCAACCAGCGATTGAGCTACCAAATAAGGCACGCAATTGCTGGATATTAAGGTGATGACCGTAAAATCCGGCGACCATGCCAAGGCAAGCGATACCGCACTCCGCCGCTTCGGACTGCAATAACACCGGTAGCCGTTGCGCGGGCCATAACTTCAGTTGACTGGCGAGCTGACTCATCAGAATTGTCCCCGTAAGGCCAGGATCGGGTCAAACAACCACTGCCATAAATTGCGTTGTTCGGTGATTAAATCCGCTTGTAACGTCATACCGGCTTTGAGTGGCAATTCACGCTGATAAGCCTGGATCGCCTGGCCGCTGAGGCGCACTTTCAGCCGGTAGCTGGGCTGCTGCAATGCGACCTCGGCCACTTCGGATGGCAATAGCACGGTATTACTCAGTTCATGTACCGTGCCGCTGAATACACCAAAGCGTTGAAACGGGAAAGCATCGTAGCGAATACGCACCGGCTGGCCGGTACTGACAAAAGCAATAGACCGGGTCGGCACATACAGAATGGCTTCGAGCTCGGCATTCACCGGCAACAAGGTCAGCGCCACAGCTCCGGCGTCCAAGGTTTGACCAGCACTGACCCGCAGCGCACTGACCTGTCCGTCGACCGGAGCGGTCAGCCAAATTTCCTGCTGTTGCTGTAATTCGGTGCGCTGGTTTTTCAGGGCAGACAGCTCATTTGCCAGCTGCGTCAGTTCAGTTTGTTGACGTAGCGGCAGCTGAGTCAGTAAATCTTGGTTTTGTTGTAGTTGCTGCTGCAGTTTTAACTGTTCGGATTGCAGGCTTTTTTCCTGCTGCTGCAGGGCCAGCAACGCGTCTTTTTGTTTATTGATTTCAAGGCCGGAGATATAACCGCTGCCGGATAACTTCTGTAACTGTGCCAGCTGTTGCTGATTAATGCTCAGACGTTCTCGGAAAGTCACCAGCTGCTGCGCCAGTTCCTGTAAACGGGCTTTATCATTGTCGATTTGATTTTGCAGCGCCTGCAGTTCCATTTGATGACGCTGCTGCAGCTGTTGCTGCTCATTGATTTTATTATCCAGCATCCGGCCCATTTCGGTTTGCAGGCTTTGGCTTAAATCTGTCTGACCGGCACCAATTTTACTGCTGTTGAGCTGTAACAACGGCGTGCCGGCTTTGACCAGCTGACCTTCCTGCACCTTGAGTTGGCTGACCACACCGCTATTTTGCGCCTGCACTCGAACCTGGCCCTGTACCGGCTGCAGCAGTCCTTGCACCGTTTCTTTACGGGTATAGTTGGCGCTGAGCAGAAAGCTGATGCTGAGCACGGCAATAACCAATAACAACAGGCTCAGCCATACCAGCTGCGGCGGTCGGGTCAGGTTGATTTGGCCTTGCAGGCGCTGTTGCTGCCTGGCCAGCACTTCGGGCCGGAAAATTGAAGACATCGGGTCGCTTCTGTTGGAATTGTTATAGCGCGTCACTGCGTAGGGTTCAGCTTAAAACGAAGAGCTGCCTCAGTGCAACCGACAATAGCAGGCGGTGCGCTGCTCGGCCTCCATACCCACGCAGTGTCGTGCTGGACACCAAACAAAAAAACCAGCCGAAGCTGGTTTTTTATCAGGAAAAGTCCGGTGATTAACCCAACCACACCCGTGCGTTGCGGAACATGCGCAGCCATGGGCTGTCTTCCTGCCACTCGTCCGGATGCCAGCTGTTGCTGACGGCGCGGAATACGCGCTCCGGATGCGGCATCATGATAGTGACGCGGCCGTCGGTGGTAGTCAGCGCCGTGATCCCGTTGGCAGAACCGTTCGGGTTCGCTGGGTATTGCGTGGTCACCTGACCATAGTTGTCAACAAAACGCAGCGCGATAGTGCCGCTTTGCTCTGCTGCCGCTAAGGCTGCGCTGCTTGCGAACTCAGTATGGCCTTCACCATGTGACACGGCGATTGGCATCCGTGAACCGGCCATGCCCGCAAACAGCAATGACGGGTTCTGCTGTACTTCAACCAGGCTGAAACGCGCTTCAAAACGTTCTGATTTGTTGCGGACAAAACGTGGCCACAAATCAGCGCCCGGGATCAGCGATTTCAGGTTCGACACCATCTGACAGCCGTTACAGACGCCGAGGGTGAACGTCGACTCACGCTCGAAGAACTGGCTGAATTCACGCCGTGCCTGTTCGTTAAACAGAATGGATTTGGCCCAGCCTTCACCGGCGCCTAACACGTCACCGTAGCTAAAGCCGCCACAAGCAACCAGACCGTTAAACTCTTCCAGACTGCGACGACCGCTCAGAATGTCGCTCATGTGCACGTCGACCGCAGTGAAACCGGCACGATTAAACGCCGCCGCCATTTCCACATGCGAGTTGACGCCTTGCTCACGCAGCACGGCCACTTTCGGCTTAGCACCTTTGAGGATATAAGGCGCAGCGACATCTTCGTTCAGGTCAAAACTCAGTTTGACGTTCAGGCCTGGATCCTGTTGATCGGCTTTGGCTGCATGTTCTTGTGCCGCGCATGCCGGGTTGTCACGGCGCGCCTGCATTTGGTGCGTCGTCTCAGCCCAGATACAACGCAGACGAGTACGGCTGTCGCTGAAAATCACGGTATCGCCACGACTGACGCTGAGCACGTCACTGTTGCTGACGGCGCCGAGCACAAAGCTGTGCGCTGCCAGACCATGCTTCGCCAGCACTTGCTGGACATACGCCAGTTCGCTGTCGGCAACCTGGATCACAGCACCGAGCTCTTCACTGAACAGCACGGCCAGATCATCGTTGCCTAAAGCGTTGATATCGACATTCCAGCCCGCTTTACCGGCGAAGGCCATTTCCGCCAGCGTCACCAGTAAACCACCGTCTGAGCGGTCATGGTACGCCAGCAGTTTTTGCTCGTGAGTCAGTTGCTGAATGGCGTGGAAGAAATTCGCCAGCAGTTCCGGCGATGCCAGATCTGGTGTGGTTTGGCCCAGCTGTTTGTAAACTTGTGCCAAGCACGATGCGCCTAAGCGGTTTTCACCCTGGCCTAAATCAATCAGCAACAACGAGCTTGCGCCTTTGTCGGTACGCAGCTGTGGCGTGACGGTTTTGCGCACGTCTTCGACACGAGCAAAGGCGGTGATCACCAGCGACATCGGTGCTGTCACTGCTTTGTCTTCACCGTTTTCCTGCCACTTGGTTTTCATCGACATCGAGTCTTTACCAACCGGAATGGTGATACCCAGCGCCGGACACAATTCTTCACCGATAGCTTTGACCGCCTGATACAGGCCGGCGTCTTCACCCGGGTGACCGGCTGCAGACATCCAGTTGGCAGATAACTTAATCCGTTTTAAATCGCCAATGTCTGTTGCCGCGATATTGGTAATAGATTCAGCAACTGCCAGACGGGCTGAAGCGCCGAAATCTAACAGCGCGACCGGCGTACGCTCGCCCATCGACATCGCTTCGCCATGATAAGTATCCAGCGCAGCGGTGGTCACAGCACAGTTCGCAACCGGAACCTGCCATGGACCGACCATTTGGTCACGTGCCACCATGCCGGTGACTGAACGGTCGCCGATGCTGATCAGGAAGGTCTTTTCCGCAATAGTCGGTAAGCGTAATAAGCGTTCAGTGGCGTCTTTAATGCTGACACCGGTCAAGTCCAGCGCTTTGCCGCTACTTTGTTTTGATTGCACATCGCGGTGCATTTTTGGTGCTTTGCCAAGTAATACCGACAGTGGCAGGTCAATTGGCGTATTGCCGAAATGGGTGTCCGACAGTGTCAGGTGCTGCTCTGCCGTCGCTTCGCCAACCACCGCATAAGGTGCGCGTTCACGTTTACAGATTTGTTCAAATACCGGCATTTTGTCAGCCGGGATCGCCATCACATAGCGTTCCTGCGACTCGTTACACCAAATTTCTAATGGTGACATGCCTGGTTCATCGTTTGGTACGTTGCGCAGTTCAAACTTGCCGCCAACACCGCCGTCGTTGACCAGTTCCGGGAACGCATTAGATAAACCACCGGCACCGACGTCGTGGATAAACACGATCGGGTTGTCTGCGCCCAACTGCCAGCAGCGGTCGATCACTTCCTGACAACGGCGTTCGATTTCCGGGTTCTCGCGTTGCACTGAGGCAAAATCCAAATCTTCGGCCGATTGGCCAGACGCCATCGAAGAGGCTGCACCACCACCGAGGCCGATATTCATTGCCGGGCCGCCGAGCACGACTAACTTGGCGCCAACCGGTAAATCACCTTTTTGCACATGCTCAGCACGGATATTGCCAAGACCACCGGCGATCATGATCGGTTTATGGTAACCACGCACTTCCTCACCGTTATGGCTTGGCACTTGTTCTTCGTATGTGCGGAAATAACCAAGGATGTTTGGCCGGCCGAATTCGTTATTAAACGCAGCGCCACCGAGCGGGCCTTCGGTCATGATGTCGAGCGCCGATACGATGCGACCTGGCTTACCAAAATCAGTTTCCCACGGCTGTTCAAAGCCCGGAATGCGTAAGTTCGATACTGAAAAACCAACCAGACCGGCTTTTGGTTTGGAACCAACACCGGTCGCACCTTCGTCGCGAATTTCACCACCAGATCCTGTGGCTGCGCCCGGGAATGGCGAAATCGCCGTTGGGTGGTTGTGGGTTTCAACTTTCATCAACACATGAATATCTTCGTGGTGGTACTGATATTCCTGCGTATCCGGCGTTGGGAAGAAGCGACCGGCTTTTGAACCTTCCATCACCGCGGCGTTGTCTTTGTAAGCCGACAGCACATAGTCCGGCGTCTTTTCCATGGTGTTTTTGATCATTTTAAACAGCGACTTCGGCTGTTTCTCGCCGTCGATGGTCCAGTCGGCGTTGAAAATTTTGTGGCGGCAGTGCTCAGAGTTGGCCTGCGCAAACATATAAAGTTCGATGTCGTTCGGGTTACGGCCCAGTGCGGTGAAATTGCTGAACAGATAATCGATTTCATCATCGGCCAGGGCCAGGCCCATGCGGATATTGGCTTCAACCAACGCTGCGCGGCCACCGGCCAGAATGTCGACCGAAGATACCGGCGCCGGTTCAGCTTTGTTAAACAGAGCGGCGGCTTGCTGCAGTTCAGTAAACACCACTTCCATCATACGGTCGTGGATCAGCGCTGCCACTTGTTGCTGCTCAGTTGCAGACAGTGCGCGCGTGGTGGTCATGTAATAAGCGACACCGCGTTCTAACCGCAGCACTTTGTTCAGACCACAGTTGTGCGCGATATCGGTCGCTTTAGACGACCACGGCGAAATAGTGCCAGGACGTGGCGTTACCAGTAATAACTGGCCGGCCGGCTGGTGCGATGCCAGCGTTGGTCCGTAGGTCAGCAGTTTTTCCAGCGTGTTGTGCTCAGCAGCGCTTAGGCTGTCGGTCACATCGGCAAAATGCATAAATTCGGCATAAACATCGCTGACAGGCAGTTGGGCCTCGGCACACAGATCGATGATTTTCTGAACTCGGAACTCGGACAGTGCAGCTGCACCACGCAGGATTAACATAGATTTTTTTCCCGTGGGTTGGTCGTGGACGGAACCTTGAAATCGGCGCCGCATTATAAAGAAAAAAGCCGTCCTTGGGTATCAATAAAGCCGTTTGAGCGCGGATTTGCCGCGGCTCTGTCACTTTGCTTCTGTCGTGAAAACCGCCAGCGAACACGGCAAAGCCTGACGAATTGCACAAAATTTGATATAAATACCGGCTTCTATGACCAAAGGCTTGGTGTGAATGCGTATTTTTCTGTCTGTATTGCTGTGGATTGTCCTGCTGACCGGCTGTAGCCCGGCGCCGACACCTATGCATTTACACCAGATTTATCAAAGAGATAGCATTCGAGTTGGCATCTTAAATGGTCCAACCAGCTATTTTGTTGGTCCAGATGGCGCGACCGGTTATGAATATGAGCTGGCGCAGGCTCTGGCCGATAAACTGGGGGTGAAACTCGAGCTGGTCAGCGCTTTCCATATTGATGAGCTGTTAGTGAAACTTAGTAATGGCGATATTGATTTAATCGCCAGCGGTTCCACTATCTCCGAAGCCTTACAACAAAAATACCGGCTGGCGCCGGCTTATCAGCTGGCTGATGAAGTGCTGGTGTTTGGCCAGCAAACACGCCGGCCCAAGACCTTGCAGGACCTGTCTGGTCCTATTGTGGTGCTAAAAGGCTCCAGCCAGGCCGAAACACTGCTGGCGCTGAAAACTTCAGAACCGCAGCTGCAAATTGAATTAAACGACACCGACGATCCAACCGAACTGCTGCAAAAAGTCGCCGAAGGCAAAATCGCTTATACGCTGGCCGATTCACATATGCTGGCGATCAATCAGCGTTTTTACCCCAACCTCGGCGTGGCTTTAACGTTAAAACGCCAGCAACCGGTGGCGTGGCTGCTGCCAAAAAATAATGACGATTCGCTGTACAGCGTGCTTATTGAGTTTTTTGGCCGCAGTTATGAAGGCGCAGATTTGCTGACGCTGGAAGATAAGTACTTTGGCCATGTGCGGCGCTTTAATTATGCCGACACGCTGGATTACATCGAAGCAATCGATAAAACCCTGCCGCGCTATAAAAATCTGTTTGAACAACACGCCGGCCCGCTGGACTGGCGCTTATTAGCAGCGCTGGCGTATCAGGAATCTCGCTGGGATCCGAAAGCACGCAGCCCGCAGGGCGTCGTCGGTATGATGATGCTGACCGTCGATACAGCCAATCTGATGAAAGTGTCGAGCCGGGTCGATGCGTCACAAAGCATCCGCGGTGGCAGCCGCTATTTGCAACGGATGCTGGACCGCTTACCCGAACGGATCCCAATGCCAGACCGGCTTTGGTTCGCACTTGCCGCCTACAATCTGGGTTTAAGTCATGTTGAAAGCGCGCGCTTGCTGACGGAAAAAGACGGGGCCAATGCCGATAACTGGGCCGAAGTAAAACAACGCCTGCCGCAGCTGCGCCAGCGTAAATACTACCGGCAGACCCGCACTGGTTATGCGCGTGGCGACATGGCGGTGTATTACGTGGAGAATATCCGCCGCTATTACGACACGTTATTGTGGGTGGATGAACGCAAACAAGCAGAACAGCAACAGGCCGCAAAAAAACCGACAGGCCAAATACAACGTAAATCGAAAACTGCTGTGACAGCAACAACATCAGCGAAGACCGTGACTACGCCAAAACCAACGCTGAAATCGACTACCGAAGACAAAAAATCTGAACCAAAACGCAACTGAATGACTCGAACTGTTGCTGTTACACCGCAGCGCTTGCTGCAGTGTGCTTGAAGGCACGGGACGATTTCCCTATAGTGGCGGCATTCAGTGAAAGGAAGTGGACATGTTAAGAAGAAAAAGACCGAAAATGTTACGCAAACGCCGGCTGATGGATGTAGGCGCCAGTCGCCGCCGGGTCAAACGCAATATGTCAGTGTTAAAACTGTTTCGCCGCCAGCGCGAATATAATCAGCTAGCCGCATCCCCTGTCGCTTTACCCGCAGAGATCTGCGGCTGAGTCAGCTCTGTCTGTTCGGCGTTTTTCTGCAATTTCAGCGCTTTTTGCTCGGCGCGGCGTTTCTTAAAAAAATCTGACAATTGCCTGGCACAGTCTTCAGCCAGCACTCCGCCGCACACCTCCAACTGATGGTTCAGCTGCGGATGCCGCACAATATCAAATACCGAGCCACAGGCGCCGGCTTTCAGATCGGTCGCACCAAATACCAGTCGCTGCACTCTGCTGTGGACCAAAGCACCGGCACACATGGCGCAAGGTTCCAACGTCACATACAAAGTACAATCCAGCATCCGGTAGTTTTTCAGCACCAGACCGGCCTGACGAATCGCCTGCATTTCCGCGTGCGCGGTCGGATCATGCCGGCAGATCGATAAATTCCAGCCTTCTCCCAGCACCTGACCATCTTTGACCAGCACAGCGCCAACCGGCACTTCACCGGCAGCTTCAGCTTTGGCAGCCAATTGCATCGCATATAACATCCAGTGCTGATCGGTATCGCTGCTGTTCACGAAGGTTCTCCTGTCATCATCGCCACCGATTTTATCATGGCAAGCGCCAGCTGCAGCGGTGAAAATCACCAGAAATTGGCGAAAATAAACTATTCATAGTTGCATGCTGTAACAAGTTCGTTGTTTTATAAGTGAAATATTTATGGCATAACAGTTGCGAGACGACTTCTGTTCAGTCAAAAAATCACAGGGGAATTCAAATGGGTGTATTTGATATTGGTTTTATCGCGGTTGTTGGTGCATTTGCTTATGCCTTTTATGAACAGCACACCAAGACTAAAGTAAAATTGGCTACCGCCAACCAGAATACCGACGATGTGCGGGCACAGCTCGAGCAGTTAAAGCAGCGGGTCGCAACCTTAGAAGCCATCGTCACCGACAAATCCTATACATTAAAAGACCAAATCAACCGGTTATAACCGAGCAGACACGGAAACAAAAACAGCAGCCGAAGCTGCTGTTTTGTTTTATGCGTTGACCATTATTCCCATTCAATGGTCGCCGGTGGTTTACCCGACACATCATAAACCACACGGCTGATGCCATTGATTTCATTGATGATGCGGTTAGACACATGACCCAGCAACTCATATGGCAAGTGCGCCCAGTGCGCGGTCATAAAGTCGATGGTTTGTACGGCGCGTAAGCTGACAACCCAGTCATACTTGCGACCATCGCCCATCACACCGACCGATTTCACCGGCAGGAACACGACAAACGCCTGACTGACCTGATCGTACCAACCGCTGTTACGCAGCTCTTCGATGAAAATCGCATCAGCGCGACGCAGAATATCGCAATATTCTTTTTTCACTTCGCCAAGCACACGCACACCCAGACCTGGTCCCGGGAACGGGTGACGGTACAGCATGTCGTATGGCAGACCGAGCGCCAGACCCACTTTGCGCACTTCGTCTTTAAACAGCTCACGCAGTGGCTCAACCAGGCCCATTTTCATATCCGCTGGCAAACCGCCGACGTTATGGTGTGATTTGATCACATGGGCTTTGCCGGTTTTCGAGGCGGCAGATTCAATCACGTCCGGATAAATAGTGCCTTGTGCCAGCCACTTAGCGTTTTGCAGTTTTTTCGCTTCTTCGTCAAAGACTTCAACAAAGACCCGACCAATGATTTTACGTTTGGCTTCCGGCTCAGCTTCGCCTTTTAATGCGTCGAGGAAGCGTTGTTCAGCTTTGACATGGATAATGTTCAGACCAAAATGGTCGCCGAACATTTCCATCACCTGTGCGCCTTCGTTTAAGCGCAGCAGACCGTTATCAACAAACACACAAGTCAGGTTTTTACCGATGGCGCGGTGCAGCAACATCGCTACGACCGATGAATCAACACCACCGGACAAACCTAGAATGACCTGATCGTCGCCAATTTGTTTTTTCAGATTCACGATAGCGTCATCGATGATCGACGCCGGCGTCCACAGCTTTTCACAACCGCAGATGTCGACGACAAACTGCTCCAGCATGCGTAAACCCTGGCGGGTATGTGTCACTTCCGGGTGGAACTGCACGCCGTAGAATTGTTTGGCTTCATTCGCCATCGCCGCATGCGGGCAAGTAGGCGTTAGCGCCGTGGTAACAAAACCTTCCGGAATTGCGACGACTTTATCGCCATGGCTCATCCAGACGTCGAGTAAACCATGACCTTGTTCATTCAGGTGATCTTCAATGCCGTTGAACAACGCGCTTGGGCTAACCACTTCAACCTGGGCATAACCAAATTCACGTTTGTCAGAACTGGCGACTTTACCGCCCAGCTGTTCGGCCATGGTCTGCATACCGTAACAGACGCCCAGCACCGGCACATTGGCTTCAAATACATACTGCGGTGCCCGCGGTGAACCGGCTTCAGTCACACTTTCCGGACCGCCGGACAGGATAATCCCGGTTGGATTAAATTCAGCGATTTGCTCAGCCGTGACGTCCCAGGCCCACAATTCACAATAGACACCAATTTCGCGGACACGACGCGCGATCAGCTGAGTGTATTGCGAACCGAAATCGAGGATCAGGATTTTATGGAAATGAATATTTTTGCTCATATCAACCTTATTAAGGTACGAGGCCATGCTGGCCCGGAAAATACAGCGCCGGCGTCAGGAGGTCTGAGGCCGGCGCTGGAATTTTTTAACTGACGCGGTAGTTAGGTGCTTCTTTGGTGATCTGCACGTCGTGGACATGCGATTCACCCATGCCAGCCGCAGTCACTTTGACAAACACTGGCTTGGTGCGCAGCTCGCCAATGTTGGCGCAACCGGTCAGACCCATTGATGAGCGCAGGCCGCCCATTTGCTGGTGAATGATGTTTTCAATCGGGCCTTTGTACGCCACACGGCCTTCGATGCCTTCCGGCACCAGTTTTTCCGCGCTGTTGCTGCCCTGGAAATAGCGGTCTGACGAACCGTTACGCTGTGCCATGGCGCCTAAAGAACCCATGCCGCGGTACGATTTGTAATAACGGCCCTGATACAGTTCCACATCACCCGGTGCTTCTTCAGTACCGGCAAACATCGAACCGACCATCACACAGTGCGCGCCGGCGACTAAGGCTTTGGACACATCACCGGAGAAGCGGATACCGCCGTCAGCGATGATACAAACGTCCATCCCTTTGACGCCTTCCACTGCATCAGCAATAGCGGTGATTTGTGGTACACCACAACCGGTGACAATGCGCGTGGTACAGATAGAACCAGGGCCAATGCCGACTTTGACGGCGTTAGCGCCGGCTTCAGCCAGCGCTTTGGCGCCTTCAGCGGTGGCGACGTTACCGGCAACGATCTGCAAATCCGGGTACATGGCGCGGGTTTGTTTCACCCGGTCCATCACGCCTTGCGAGTGGCCGTGTGAGGTATCAATTAACAGAATGTCGACGCCCGCTTCCACTAAAGCAGCGATGCGTTCATCGGTGCCAGGACCAACGCCGACGGCCGCGCCGACGCGTAACCGGCCAAATTCGTCTTTACAGGCGTTTGGTTTGCTGGCGGCTTTGTAGTAGTCACGCACTGTGATGAGGCCTTTTAATTTAAAGGCATTATCAACCACTAAGACTTTTTCGATGCGGTGCTTGTGCATCAGCGCTAATGCATTCTGACGCGGTGAATCTTCATGCACAGTGACCAGGCGTTCACGCGGAGTCATCACTGAAGAGATTGGGGCCTGCGGGTTGGTTTCGACGTTTAAGTCGCGACCGGTGACGATACCCAACAGATTGCCTTCAGCATCGACTACCGGGAAACCGGAGAAACCATGTTGTTGCGACAGCAGCTGCACGTCACGCACGGTTTGTTCAGCACGGACTGTGACCGGATCAGACACCACACCACTTTCGTATTTTTTTACTTTACGAACGTTGGCAGCCTGTTCTTCAATGGTCATATTCTTGTGGATAAATCCTAAACCACCTTCCTGCGCCAGCGCGATGGCCAGGCGGGCTTCAGTGACGGTGTCCATCGACGCGGAAACCATCGGGATATTCAGGCTGATTTTGCTGGTCAGTTGAGTCCGCAGATCTGCGGTATGAGGTAGTACGGTGGAGTGCGCCGGTACAAGTAACACGTCGTCAAATGTAAGGGCTTCTTTGACTATCCTGAGCATTGCAACAATCTCGCTGTGGTGGTTAAAAATCGGGGAATGTTGCGGCGCAATTTTATCCGCAAAGCGCGTTTCAAACAACGCATTTTTTGTTTTTGTGACCGTATTTGTGCTAGTTTAGCCAGATCACTTGTTCTGCCTGCCTGCCATGAATCACACGCAAAATCCCAGCACAAACCCGGAGATCTATACCGTTTCACGGCTGAATGCCGAAGTTCGCCTGACATTGGAGCTGCAATTCCGCCAGCTTTGGCTCTGTGGTGAGATCTCAAATTTTGTCGCAGCCAGTTCCGGTCATTGGTATTTCTCGCTGAAAGACGCAGCAGCGCAGGTCAAAGTGGCGATGTTTAAGCAGGCGAACCGCAATGCCGCCTTTGTGCCGCGCAATGGTCAGCAAGTGCTGATCCGCGCCCGCATCAGTGTGTATGAACCACGTGGGGAATATCAGCTGCTGGTCGATTTTATCGAACCGGCCGGTGATGGCTTGCTGCGTCAGCAATACGAAATGCTCAAAGCCAAGCTGACTGCTGAAGGCTTGTTTGCGCCGGAGCGGAAGAAATCACTGCCATCTCAAGTGCAGCGGATTGGCGTGATCACCTCGCCGACCGGCGCCGCAGTGCGCGATATTCTGACGGTATTGGCACGACGCGCGCCTGCGCTTGAAGTCATTATTTACCCGGCCCTGGTGCAGGGCGCGCAAGCCGCGCAGGATTTACAGGCCGCGCTGGCGCATGCGATCCGGCGCAACGAAGTCGACGTGTTGATCATTGGCCGTGGCGGCGGTTCACTGGAAGATTTGTATTGTTTTAACGATGAGCAATTGGCGCGGCAAATCGCCCACTGTCCGCTGCCAATTGTCAGCGCCGTTGGCCACGAAATTGACTTTACCATCGCCGATTTTGTCGCAGATGTGCGGGCCGCAACGCCATCGGCGGCGGCCGAATTAGTCTCACCGGATCAACACCATCCGCTTACGCAGCTGATGCAGTTACAACAACGGCTTAGCCGCGCGGTGCGCCAACAGCTG
>JAIXSW010000249.1 GCA_027484495.1 Gammaproteobacteria bacterium | reverse complement strand
CAGAAGCTGCTGCACGATATGGTATGCAACTGAATCACCAGATCAAAGGTCATCGCGTCGGCGATTTCCCGCATAAACTATATGCCAGCGGTCAGCTCGGCGGTTGTGACGGCGAAGTCCGCAGTGGTATTTGGGTGTTAGAGATCCAATTGCTGGATCCCGTCACTGGCTTTGGCGGTTTTGTTGAACAAGTGTTGTTTTAACAACCCTTACTCAGGTTTGTTCAACAGGCAGGTTAATGCCACGGAAACGCTGGATCCCCAACTGCTGCATCAGTGCGTACAAGGCTTGTCGCAAGGTCGGATTTTGTGGATCACAACGCCAGGCTCGACGCAGCATCTTGGCCGCAGCCAGCAGGTTATGTTGTTGCACGTACCGGGTCGCCATGTGCTGGTAGACGGCGGCTCTGGTTGCTGCCGGAAAAACCAAATCAAAGGCGTGCTGGTGTAAGCAGCCAATAAATACCCGGTGGCAGTTGTCCAGCATCGATTGTATTTGGTTGTCAGCGTAAAACAGTAAATCGGCCGCCAGCTGAGTTTGCTGCAGGCTGTGGAATACCAGCGCGGCATGACATAGTACGTCAGCGGGTTGTTGCTGCCACTGCACGTCGCGTAAATGCTCCTGGATTGACTGCAGCGCTTTTTCGCTGCTGTCGCAAAATTGGCAGACATGCGCCTCCAGCAGATGCACTGAGACACTAAAGACCGCTGCGGTTTTGTCGTGCCGAATTTGAGTCTGCAGCTGTTCAAGCTGACTGAACAAGGCCGGATGTTGCTCGGCGGCGCTGTGTTCCAGCCGCCATAAAACGGCCCGCATTTGCGCGATACTCAGCTGGACATACAATTCCCCCCGCACTGCTAAACGGCGTTTTCGCTCAATAAAATCCTGTGCCCGCTCAAATTCGCCTGCCAGCAACATGACCAGATGGACCAGCCGAACTACTTTGCTCGACATGCCGACCGCCGGAATTTTATTTACCACTTCTAACGCGGCGGCATAATCACGTTCCTGCAACGCCAGATAAATCAGCCAGAGTTCGCGGCGCTGCATGTAACGGGCAAGTTCTGCCGAGCTGTCGGTCAGAAAAGCCTGGCAGGCGGCCAGGTCGCCGCGCTCATAGCGGACGCGGAACAACGCCCACAATGCCCAACCTTGTTGTTCAGCAATAGGGGCTCTTAGCAGCGGAACGACGGCATCAAATTTATGTAAGTCCAACAGCAATTGTACCCGTAGTCGCAGCAATACTTGCTCAAGGCCTGGTGGCAATAGCTGGCTTTGGCTGTGCAATAACAATTTCAGGCAATCTGCATAGCGGCCAAGTCCGGCCAGCGTCAGCAACGGTCGCAGCAGCGGATAAAACAACACATGCTGCTTTAGCTCTTGATCTAAAGTGACCTTATTAAACGGCCGCTCCAGGTAGCTGATTAAATGATATGGATATTCAATGGTATATTGTGCACTGTCATTTTGTTGCGCCATCAGGACCAGCCGGGTCCGGTTCGGCAGAATACCGTGCTGGATTAGCTGATCGACAATCTCTCCCCCGGTTAAGTGGGTGTCGACTGCATAATCAAGGAAAATTATATCGACATTGACCGGCGTCTCGCGCGCGAGCAACTCGTCGATTTGCCGGGCGGTTTCAATTTTACGGATCCCCAGATTCAGCAGCATCTGTTTAAACAAATGCAATAGGTCAGGGTCAGCCTCAATCAGCAGTACCTGCAGGTCAAACAATTTGCTTAAGTCGAGTTTAAATTGCTTCATTGGCTGGGTGATGTCTGGCGGAATACCGGAAATATCACGCTTAATCAAGGTGTAACATTCAAGCAGCTTAGACGCCACTATCTGATGTTGCAACGTACCGGCCGAACTCGCCGGTTTGCTGAGATTGTTGGTTTTTCGCAAAAAACTCTATTGTGTTCTGCCACTTGCGACCCCATCTCCGTTCCAGCAGTAATTGTTGCCGTGTAGGGCTTTCAGCTGAAGCAAATGCGTGTTATTCATCGCTAAAATAGATTAGATGAATTCATTTTATTCGTTATACGCAATTGTCACACTGGACTACTATGCTTGCAACGCGATAGCTTTTGTAGACAAAGCATTCATATTAACCACAACATGGAGAACGACAAATGTCGATTATCAACAGCAAAATCAAGCCATTTAATGCTCAGGCTTTCCATCAGGGTAAATTTGTTTCTGTATCTGATCAGGACCTGATCGGCAAATGGTCTGTCGTTGTATTCTACCCGGCTGACTTCACGTTCGTTTGCCCAACTGAATTAGGCGACCTGGCTGATTTCTACCCGAAATTCCAGGAAATCGGTGTTGAAGTGTACTCAGTATCGACTGACACGCATTTCACCCACAAAGCGTGGCATGACGCTTCTGAAACTATCAAGAAAATCAACTACCCAATGGTGGCTGACCCAACAGGTACTATCACCCGTAACTTTGATGTGATGATCGAAGAAGAAGGTCTGGCTCTGCGCGGTACTTTCGTCATCAACCCGGAAGGTATCGTGAAAGTTGCTGAGATCCACGATCTGGGCATCGGCCGCAGCGCTGCAGAACTGTTCCGTAAAGTGCAGGCTGCACAATACGTTGCTAACCACGATGGCGAAGTATGCCCAGCAAAATGGACTCCAGGTGAAAAGACTCTGGCGCCATCACTGGACCTGGTTGGTAAAATCTAACTCGACCGCCTTATGGCATTGAGTAAAAACAGCCGGACTTTGTCCGGCTGTTTTGTTTTTGGTTGGTCTAAACGCAGCCAGTACGAAATCAATCGATAAAACAAATTGAATGAATCCGTTTAATTCGTTTTATGGGATTAGTTATTTTGCCTAAGATAGCTTCAACAAACAGAAACACAGTTGCCGGTCAGTTCAACAACGGGCAACACCCAGATTTCGCCATGAAGAGGAACTCAGCATGTTAGACAACAATTTAAAAGCAGCGTTAAAAGGCTATCTGCAAAACCTGAAGACACCAGTAGAACTGGCGTTGGCCGTTGATCAAAGCGAAAAAGGTTTGGAATTAAAAGCGCTGGTGGATGATATCGCCAGCCTGTCGGAACTGATTGTCGTCACACAGAACCAAAACGCGAGCCGCGTGCCTTCGATGCAGGTCCGTTCACAGGCCAAAGGCACTGTAATGACCTTCGCTGGCGTGCCAATGGGCCACGAATTTACGTCACTGGTGCTGGCCCTGTTGCATTCAGGCGGTCATACCATCAAAGAAGAAGCGGCAGTGCTGGAGCAAATTGCTGCGCTGCCTGGCAAACTGAATTTTGAAATTTATGTGTCGCTGAGCTGCCAGACTTGTCCGGAAGTGGTACAGGCACTGAATTTGCTGGCGGCGGTGAACCCGAATATCACCACGACGATGGTGGATGGCGCTGTGTTCCCGCAAGAAGTTGCTAATCGCAACATCATGGCGGTACCAACGGTGTATTTAAACGGTGAACAGTTTTCACAAGGCGCTATCAGCCTTGGCAATAT